>LT962688.1:5090000-5367500 GCA_900234795.1 Methylorubrum extorquens | reverse complement strand
GTCTAAAGCCACGAACTGAACGCCCTATTCAGACTCGCTTTCGCTGCGCCTTCACCTATCGGCTTAAGCTTGCTCGTAACTTTAAGTCGCTGACCCATTATACAAAAGGTACGCAGTCACCCAGGACAAACCTTGGGCTCCTACTGTTTGTAAGCATCCGGTTTCAGGTGCTATTTCACTCCCCTCGTCGGGGTGCTTTTCACCTTTCCCTCACGGTACTGGTTCACTATCGGTCGCTGAGGAGTACTTAGGCTTGGAGGGTGGTCCCCCCATGTTCAGACAGGATTTCACGTGTCCCGCCCTACTCGAGTCTCTGCTATCGACCGTCCCGTACGGGGCTGTCACCCATCGCGCCGGCCTTTCCAGACCGTTCCGGTAATCTCAAGCAGAGCACTGGCCTGATCCGCGTTCGCTCGCCACTACTAACGGAGTCTCGTTGATGTCCTTTCCTCCGGGTACTGAGATGTTTCAGTTCCCCGGGTTCGCTTCAAACCCCTATGTATTCAGGATTTGATACCTTCATCTGACCAACTGTATGGAAGCACCAGACCGACTTGCGTCAGCCTGCTACCACCATACAGAAGGTCGAAGGTGGGTTTCCCCATTCGGAAATCCCTGGATCAAAGCTCGTTCGCAGCTCCCCAAGGCTTATCGCAGCGTACCACGTCCTTCATCGCCTCTCAGCGCCAAGGCATCCACCGAATGCTCTTAAGGCACTTGATCGCTCTCATGATCGATGTCCGGCGTGATCGCCAGCAGCAACGCTGCTGCCGATCACCCAGCCACGGTCACGATAAAGACCAGTGATGCAGGCTCCTCTCGGAACCCACATCACATGCTTGCCGAACATAACCTTCAACGGGCACCCTGCTTTCGCAGGACCCGCGGTCACATTCCCTCTTTACGATTTTCATATCGATGCCACCTGCTGCGCTCAGCGCTCACAAGGGCAAACTTGCACTCTCTCTCCGGATGCTTGTGTCATTCCACCGCCGCGTCGCGCTGTGTTCAGCGCGCCATCAGCCAAAAAGATGGTGGAGACGGACGGGATCGAACCGACGACCTGATGCTTGCAAAGCAACTGCTCTCCCAGCTGAGCTACGTCCCCTGATCATGGTGGGCCTGGGACGACTCGAACGTCCGACCTCACCCTTATCAGGGGTGCGCTCTAACCACCTGAGCTACAGGCCCGAGCGGTGATCCCGCTATCCGGATGAGAAAGAGAAACGAGGACGGCTTATTCGCGTCCCGCCAATCGAAGCCCTGACTGGGCTTCATGTATCCAATGACGTCTCGAGTAGCAGTTCAGCACAAGGCCAAACTCCCAAAAGAAACATCCTTAGAAAGGAGGTGATCCAGCCGCAGGTTCCCCTACGGCTACCTTGTTACGACTTCACCCCAGTCGCTGACCCTACCGTGGTCGCCTGCCTCCTTGCGGTTGGCGCAGCGCCGTCGGGTAAGACCAACTCCCATGGTGTGACGGGCGGTGTGTACAAGGCCCGGGAACGTATTCACCGTGGCGTGCTGATCCACGATTACTAGCGATTCCGCCTTCATGCACCCGAGTTGCAGAGTGCAATCCGAACTGAGACGGTTTTTGGGGATTTGCTCCACCTCGCGGCTTCGCGTCCCACTGTCACCGCCATTGTAGCACGTGTGTAGCCCATCCCGTAAGGGCCATGAGGACTTGACGTCATCCACACCTTCCTCGCGGCTTATCACCGGCAGTCTCCCTAGAGTGCCCAACTGAATGATGGCAACTAAGGACGTGGGTTGCGCTCGTTGCGGGACTTAACCCAACATCTCACGACACGAGCTGACGACAGCCATGCAGCACCTGTGTGCACGCCTCCGAAGAGGATCCCCGATCTCTCGAGGTAACATGCCATGTCAAGGGATGGTAAGGTTCTGCGCGTTGCTTCGAATTAAACCACATGCTCCACCGCTTGTGCGGGCCCCCCGTCAATTCCTTTGAGTTTTAATCTTGCGACCGTACTCCCCAGGCGGAATGCTTAATGCGTTAGCGGCGCCACTGACCTGCAAGCAGGCCAACGGCTGGCATTCATCGTTTACGGCGTGGACTACCAGGGTATCTAATCCTGTTTGCTCCCCACGCTTTCGCGCCTCAGCGTCAGAACCGGACCAGACAGCCGCCTTCGCCACTGGTGTTCTTGCGAATATCTACGAATTTCACCTCTACACTCGCAGTTCCGCTGTCCTCTTCCGGTCTCAAGCCAACCAGTATCGAAGGCAATTCTGTGGTTGAGCCACAGGCTTTCACCCCCGACTTAATCGGCCGCCTACGCGCCCTTTACGCCCAGTGATTCCGAGCAACGCTAGCCCCCTTCGTATTACCGCGGCTGCTGGCACGAAGTTAGCCGGGGCTTATTCTTCCGGTACCGTCATTATCGTCCCGGACAAAAGAGCTTTACAACCCTAAGGCCTTCATCACTCACGCGGCATGGCTGGATCAGGCTTGCGCCCATTGTCCAATATTCCCCACTGCTGCCTCCCGTAGGAGTCTGGGCCGTGTCTCAGTCCCAGTGTGGCTGATCATCCTCTCAGACCAGCTACTGATCGTCGCCTTGGTAGGCCGTTACCCCACCAACAAGCTAATCAGACGCGGGCCGATCCTTCGGCAGTAAACCTTTCCCCAAAAGGGCGTATCCGGTATTAGCTCAAGTTTCCCCTGAGTTATTCCGAACCGAAGGGTACGTTCCCACGTGTTACTCACCCGTCTGCCACTGACACCCGAAGGTGCCCGTTCGACTTGCATGTGTTAAGCCTGCCGCCAGCGTTCGCTCTGAGCCAGGATCAAACTCTCAAGTTGAAGAGTTGATCTCAGCTGATCACAACATAAACGGAGTGCTCACATCCGTTTCACCCGCGTTTCCACGAATGAACGGTGAGCTTTCCGAAACGTCGGTCCAGCTTCATCTCTTACGGTTCGACTTTCGCCGAACCCGCAAGGACGTAAACAAGCCGCCCGCGTTTCTCTTTCTCGTATGATTCACTTGTCAAATAGCAGCGGTCACACCCGAAGGCCTAACCCTTCGCCAAAGACGCGCCAGCCCTCCGGTTGCCCGGCCGATCCAGCCCATTCCTCAGCGATGAAGTCCGCAGCGCGGGTCCAACCCGGCGCCGGCAGTCCGCGGCGTCTAGAGCCGGCGAACCGTTCTGTCAACCGACCCCGTCAAGCGCCAGAGCGCCCGGATCAACCAACACCTCGGAACCAGAAGGACAGCGATCGCCCGATCCAGTCACCCGGATCAGCTCCGCTCACCAACAATCCCGAAGACCGCCAGAACCCCGCCCCACCAACCGGTGGACCGCGGCGCCCCGTCGGTGAAAGGGGGTATAAGGGCGCCCCAACACCGCGTCAATCGGAAAAACGCGGGAAATGCGAGAAGGGCCGTTACGGGGCTCTGGGACGCATCTGCTGGCCACCCGGCGACAGGGGTGCACTGGCCCGCGAACTCAGAACCCCCTCTTCACCTGCGCGAGGGCTCGCGTCAGGCCGTCGGCAACGATCGCGCGCTCGTCCGGCGAGGCGTCGCGGGCGACAACGACGTGCTCGCGGCGGGAGGTCAGCGTCAGGGTCCGCAATCCGAACTCGTCGTCATCAATGCGGCTGAGCTTGGTCCAAAGCGGATTGAAGCGCCATTCGCGCCGCACGCCGCGCGGATCGATGCGGGCCAGGAAGACTTCGAGGGGTGAGATCGCCACTTCCTCGAAGGAGCGCCCACGGCGGAAGCTCACCTTCAGCGCGATGTAGAGCGCCAGCATGTCGAGGCCGAAGAAGCCGGCGATCGGCCAGAAGCCGGCCCGCCAGCAGGCGATCGAGGTCACGAGGGAGACGAGGCAGCACAACCCCATCACGATCCGGAAGCCGTCCTGGCTCAGGGATTGGTGAGGCCGGATCACGGCCGAATAGACCGGGCGGTCCATGGTTGCCGGATCGAGCCCGTCCGGATGCGCAGAAAAGTTGCCGCTCGCCATGGGCCGAATATAACGCGCCGATGTCAGCGAAAAAGCCGTCTTCCCACCCTTCTGCCCCTGGTGCGGTAAAAAGTCAGTCGGCGAAGTCTGTCGAAAGGACAGCCAAGCCGACAAAGCTTAAGGCCAAGCTGATGCCGGCTCTGGCGGCCGGCGTCGAAACCTCGCCCGAACCTATCGATGATGCGACCCTGGTCGAGATCTTTTCGCGGCTGCGCGCGGCCGATCCGGAACCGCGTTCGGAACTCGAATACCTGAATCCCTATACGCTGCTCGTCGCCGTGGTGCTCTCGGCTCAGGCCACCGACAAAAGCGTGAACCTCGCGACCGCCCCGCTCTTCGCCATCGCCGACACGCCGCAGAAGATGCTGGATCTCGGCGAAGAGCGGGTTCGCCACTTCATCCGCACCATCGGGCTGTTCAACACCAAGGCGAAGAACGTCATCGCGTTGTCGCGGATTCTGCTGGAGCGGCACGGCGGCGCGGTGCCGTGCGAGGCCGAGGCCCTGGAGGCGCTACCGGGCGTCGGGACGAAGACGGCGAGCGTCGTGCTCAACGTGGCCTTCGGCGTGCCGCGGATCGCGGTCGATACCCACATCTTCCGCGTCTCGAACCGCATTCCGCTGGTTTCCGCAGCGACGACCGACAGGGTGCAGGCGGGGCTGGAGGCGCGGGCGCCCGAGCCGTTCCGGCTCAACGCACATCACTGGCTGATCCTGCACGGGCGCTACATCTGCAAGGCCCGCCGGCCGGAATGTCCGCGTTGCAGCATCGCGGATCTGTGCCGCTACCCCTCGAAGACGACGGCACTCACCCCCATATCGGCCGGGGATTAGGCGGGTCTGCGTCCAGGGCGGCAATGCGTTGCCCGGCCAACGCGTTGTGCTGCAAACCTCGTTCCGGTAGATTGATGCTAAGGCGGCCGGACATGTCTCTCTCGGGAAGCATAATCCGGCCGTCTGCCCGCCAGACGGGCCGCCGCGCCGCGGATTTCGCCTCAAGTGCCAGTTCCGAAGGAGCCTCGGCCCCATGGACTTCCTCAAACCACGGTACACGCCTATGAACCGCCGCCGTCGCATTTACGAGGGCAAGGCGAAGGTCCTCTACGAGGGACCGGAGCCGGGGACGCTCATCCAGCACTTCAAGGACGACGCGACCGCCTTTAACGCGAAGAAGCACGAGGTGATCGACGGCAAGGGTGTGCTGAACAACCGGATCTCCGAGTTCGTCTTTCAGCACCTCAACGACATCGGCGTGCCGACGCACTTCATCCGCCGGCTCAACATGCGCGAGCAGCTGATCCGCGAGGTCGAGATCATTCCGCTCGAGGTGGTGGTGCGCAACGTCGCCGCCGGTTCGCTGGCGACGCGGCTCGGGCTCGAGGAAGGCACGCAGTTGCCGCGCTCGATCATCGAGTTCTACTACAAGAACGATCAGCTCAACGACCCGATGGTGTCGGAAGAGCACATCACCGCGTTCGGCTGGGCGACGCCCCAGGAGATCGACGACATCATGGCGCTCGCCATCCGCGTCAACGATTTCCTGTCGGGCCTCTTCCTCGGTGTCGGCATCCGTCTCGTTGACTTCAAGATGGAGACCGGCCGCCTGTGGGAGGGCGACCTGATGCGCATCGTCGTCGCCGACGAGATCTCCCCCGATTCGTGCCGGCTGTGGGACATCAAGTCCTCGGACAAGCTCGACAAGGATCGCTTCCGCAAGGATCTCGGCGGCCTGATCGAGGCCTATACGGAGGTCGCCAAGCGTCTCGGCATCATGTCCGAGAACGAGAAGGTTCAGGCCGGCGGCCCGCGCCTGGTGCAGTAAACGTCTTCAGCGAGGCTCGGCCGGCTCCAAGCTGGTCCAGCCTCGGCGAAGGCGGAAATGAGTCGAGAGATCCGGGTCGAAGCCCGGATGATAATGGGGGTCCTGCGCAAGCAGCGGCCCCCATCGCTTTTTCAGCGCCTCGACCTCTGCACGGTGTCGGGCCGCCGCCGCCGGTGAGGGCCGGCGGCTCGCCGATTCCCGGTGATGGAGCCGGGCGCCGCCGACATAGAGGGTCCGCAGGCCGATCGTGTTCAGCCGTAGGCAGAGATCGACGTCGTTGAAATCGATGGCGAAGGTCGATGCATCGAAGCCACCGACGCGAGAGAACTTGTCCGCCTCGATGACGAGGCAGGCGGCGGTCACGGCCGAGACGCTTCGGGTGGCGCGTAGGGCGCCGAGATAGCCCGCCGCATCCCCGGCGAAATAGCGGTGGCCGTGGGTGACGAGACCACCGGTGCCGAGCACGATCCCGCCATGCTGGATCCGGCCCTCCCCATCGACCAACCGGGCCCCGACCGCGCCGATCTCCGGGCGCAAGGCCTCGCGGACCATGCGCTCCAGCCAGTCCGGCGCTTCGGCCTCGACGTCGTTGTTGATGAAGGCGAGGAGGCGTCCACGCGCCTGCGCCGCCACGCGGTTGTTGATCGCAGCGAAGTCGAAGGGACCCGGACAGGCGACGACCCGCGCCGCGCCCTCTGCCTCGAGAGTGCGGAAATAGGCGAGCGTCTCGGGATCGCGACTGTCGTTGTCGCAGATCAGGATCTCCTTGGCCGGCCAGTCGGTGCGGTGACGTAGGCTCTCGATGCAGGGCCGGAGCAGGTCGAGCCGGTCACGGGTCGGGACGATCAGGCTGACGAGGGGGCGCGGCTCCGGCAGGGGCCGGTCGAGGCGGATCACACCGTCTTGCCCGAAAAGGACGGGCGTGCCCCCCTCCCCCGCCCGATCGAGATCGCGCCGGACCGCGTCCCGCCGCGCCGCTCGCCCTTCCCCTGTCTCGTCGAAGCATCCGGAGGAGAGGACGCGTGGGAGATGGCGCACGGCACCCGGACCGAAGCGGTGCGCGATTGCCAGGGCCAGGTCGAGCGCAGCGGCGCCGGGAACGGTGTCGATTCCGATCACGCTGGCGCGGCGAAGGGCGATGACGGGGCCGAGATAATCGACCGTGCGCAGGTAGTCCCGATCGAAGGCCGGACGCAGCAGGGGAAGCCAGGGGCCGTGGGCGGCGTGACTGAACAATGCGTCGCCGTAAATCGCGTGACGATCCGGATCGGCGAAGGCGGCGGCGATGGCGGCCGCCGCGCCGGCCGCGATGTGCTGACCTTCGGACGTGAGCAGGACGATCGGAGGCCCGTCCGCGGTGATGCGGATCGCGCCCGTCGCATCCGTCACAACGCGCTCGATCCCGGCAGCCGCGAGGGCGGCATGCGGTTCGCTCGGCGGTGGGATGATGCGGGGGCGGTCCCAATGATGATGGGCGCCGACCAGCGCAACGAAAGCCTGCGCCGCCCGCAATCGCCGGCCGGAGAGCCGTGCCGACAGGATCGGCAGCGCTCGCATCGGCTGGCGAAGCGCCCGGGCAAGCCGCGCGAGGCGTCCCGGGACGGGCTCGGCGGCGAAGAGCAGGGCGTCGGGCCATGCGGGGGGCAAGCCGTCGGCGCTCATTCCAGCTCCTCGCCGAAGGTCGTGAGCGAGAGGGCGGGATGGTAGAATGGATCGTGTCGGATGACGTCGCGCCAGCGCTCGGTGAAGGCGACGGCCTCGCGCTCGAAGCGCGCGCGGGCGTCACCGACCGGCCGACCGCGGCTCACGGATTCGAGGTGAGACAGCACCGCGTGCGGTGTCCACACCGTCTTCCAACCCCGCGCGCCGAGGCGCAGGCAGAAGTCGATGTCGTTGAAGTCGACGGCAAAGGTCTCTTCGTCGAAACCGCCGACGGCCTGATACTTCTCGCGCGTGACGGCGAGGCAGGCCGCCGTGACGCCCGAGACCTCGTGCGCCACGCTCAAGCGATCGAGATGGCCGAGCGTGTCGGCGGGGCGGCGGCGCAGGATATGGCCGGCCTCGCCGCCGAGTCCGACCACGACACCCACGTGCTGAAGGCGCCCATCCTCGTAGAGGAGTTTCGCGCCGACTGCGCCGACCTCCGGCCGGACCGCCTGGGCAACGAGGACGTCGAGCCAGTCGGGCCGCAGCACCGCCACGTCGTTGTTGAGCAGGACGAGGACGTCGCCGCCCGCCTTCCGCGCGCCGGCATTGACCAGCGCCGAGAAATTGAAGGGGTGCGGATAGGGCTCGATCCGGACCCGTGGATCGAGGCGCAACCGCTCATACAGATCGAGCACCGCCGGCTCTTTTGAGCCGTTGTCCACGATCACCAGTTCGAGGGCGGGATAGGGCGTCTTTTCGAGGACATCCTTGGTGACACGCGCGATCAGGTCGAGCCGGTCGCGAGAGGGGATGATGATGCTGACGAGCGGTGCCGGGTCCGGCAGCGGCCATTGAAGATCGAGGCGGCCGTCCCGGAGCGCCGCACGCGCCGACGATCCCGTGCTGCGCAGGTGACGGTCGAGGCGCGGCGCGCGGGCGGCCGGATCGGCCGTGACGGGCTCGCGACGGCACAAGATGCGGGGGATGTGGGCGACACGGGTCGCGGACCCGGCCGCGAGATCGAGGGTGAGGGCCAAAGCATCGGGGCTATCCACCGGCTCGGCGGGCAGGCCGGCAAGGAAGTCCCCGGCGATCAGCGCGGGCGCGCCGATATAGCCCGTGGCAAGCGCCAGATCGGGGCTCCAATCCGGCTTGAGGCGCGGCCTCAGCGTCCGGCCGCCGGTCTCCTCGTCGGCATAGACCATCTCGGCCGCCTCGGCCTCCCGGCTCTTGGCAAGCAGGTGCAGCGCCTCGGGCGCCAGGACGTCGCCGGGGCGGAGCAGGCCGAACAGGTCGGCCCCTCCGGCAAGCTCGCGCAGCGTCGCCGCCGGATTCCATGAGGTGTTGAGCACGCGCCGGTCGATGCCCGGATTCGTCGGCGGGGCGCCGTCCGTCCAGGCGATGAGCAGGGACCAGTCTTGATGGGTCTGGGCGCGCAGGCTCGCGACGCTGCGCGCCACCGCATCGGCCTGCGCGAAGGGAGCGGGAAGAACCAGACGGATCTGCGCGCCGGATCTCGGCTCGGTCGATGCGGCGCGAAACAGCCGCGATGCCTTCCAGGCCGGATAGCGGGCAAGGGGTGACACCGCGCAGGCGCCGCGAAGGCTGTCGCGCCAGCGCCGCTCGTCGCGCGCGAGACCGGCGCGCAGGGCGGCTGCGACGCGCCCCGGCCGCTTCAGAAGCGCCTCCGCAAAGACGCTCGCGCTGCTCCGCAGTCCGACGCGCTCCAGCACGAAGCCCGGCTCTGCGGCGATCTCGATGCCCTCGCAATCCGCCGGCAGGTAGCCGAGCCAGCGCGCGGCGCCGAGGGCCACACCCGGCAGCACGAAGCTGTCGCGTCGGCCGGCACTGCGGAGCAGGCGCAGCAGCGGCCTCTGCGGCCGCGCACGCACGGGCAGCGTGTAGGTTAGGACGATCCAACGCTCCTGCCACGGTCTCCGATCAGGGGGCGACAGGAGGAGGCGGCGGTCGAACAGGGGATCGTCGGTGCGCACCAGGGAGAACGACGTCTCCCGACCCCGCGACAGGTCCCACCCATCGCCCCGCCTTGCATCAGGCTTGGCCATCAGACTTGGCGATGCCGTCCTCCGGCGCGTTTCCAGCCGTGCTGCGCGGGCAATTCCGTCATTGTGCGACCGGGGCCTCACCCTGTTCCGCTGCTGCGGCGGGTGCGGGCTTGCGGCGGCGCACGGCCGGCTTCGGGCGCGCCGAGGCGCCGGCTAGAGTCACCTCGATGTCGTAGCCCATCGCCTTGTCGGCGGGCACGGTGAGATCGTTCTCGATGACCGTCGCCTCGCCCTGCGCGGCGCCCGCTGGAACCACCACCGCGACACGGTGGCTGCGCATCATCACGGGTTGCTCATTGAACTTCACGCCGATGCTCACCGGCACCTCGAAACGCCCGGCCGCACCGGCCGGACCGAGCAGGGCACGCAGCTCGACGCCGACACGCACCGCGACCGAGCCGTCGGGCCGCGCCTTGCACTCGCGGCTGAGCCGGCCGAGCACGATTTGATGGCGCAGACGCCGGTTGTCGCCCGCGGCGCCGGCGAAAGCCTGGACCGCGGCGCCGCCATCCGGAACGAAGACCGGCGGGCAATAGACGTCGTCGGGGTCCTGCGCCCGCGGCGCGGTCACCGCCGGCGCGTCGCCCTCGCGGCCACCGAACATGTTCTTGAAGAAGCTGCCCGGTTCGGCCCGCGCCGTGCCGGGCACGGCCAACACCAATCCGCCGAAGATGATCAACGCCCTGCGCATCGTCTGACCGTTCCCTGCCCTTTCCCGGCGATCCCTTGAACGCTTCGGAGCCGAACGATCCTACTTGAGGGCGTCGAAACCGGGGCCGAAGCCCTTCATCGAGACCGGGATTCCGACGCCCTCCTCCGGCGTCTGGAAGACGATGAAGGTCGATTGCGACCCGTTGCGCATCGATTTGATCAGGCCGTCATCCATCACGACCTCGGCGACGCAGCCCATGGTCAGGCAGCGCACGAAGCTGGCGCGGCCGATATCGGTCTGATCGATCTTGAGGCCGAGGCCGGAGGTCAGAAGGATCCCGAGCGGAGCCTGCACCCGCAGCAGGTAGCCACGGTTGTCGGCGATCTTCAGCACGATGACGACGAGGTTGAGGTTCGGCCGGTCTTCCGCCGCCACGTACTGCACGAGGGCGCATTGCTCGGCCTTGGCACCGGCCGGCGTCTCGCAGCGCAACTGCCAATCGTCGAAGGTCTTGCGCACGGTCCCCTGGGCCTGTGCGGCGCCGCCCCCGGCCAGCACCGTCGCAGCGGTCGCGGCCACCAGCGCAAGGCGGCGGCCGGTCCCAGGACGCAAAGCCCGAACCACGCCCGCAAACAGACTCATACGAACTCCGATCGATCGCTTCTCGAGACGGCGGCCGGCTCCGGCGGATGCCCCTCGCGCTGACGCAGTCGAGGTGTTCGGAGGTGCCGCGCGGCCTCGGGCGTTGGGACCATGCAGGTTTCCCGGTGTCAAGCAATCGCGGCGAGGGTGTGTCGGGAATGGGGCAAAGCGGCTACCCCTCGCGGCCCGCCTGCCCTAAGGTAAGGTCAAGCTCTCGATCATCCGAGGAAACCGCCATGCGCCGCCTCGCCTCCCCCCTCGCCCTCGCGACCCTCTTGGTCGCGGCGGGTTGCGGGGGTGCCTCCGCCCTTTCCCTGCCGTTCGAGGAATCGGATTACCTCCCGCCCGAGGCGACGACGACCTATGTCGAGCGCTCCCTCAACCATCAGGCGCCGCTCACCATCGAGCATCCGCCCGTGGAGCGGAATCCGCGCGGGCGCCGTCGTGGCGATGCGGCGGCCATCGCCGGCTTCTGCCGGGACGGGGGCACCGTGATGCGCCGCGATGCGATGGGCCGCCCCAGCTACCTGCGCCAGCGCGAGGTTTGCGACAACGTCGCGCCCCGCACCCTGTGGCCGGGCCACGTCAATCCGCGCCCGACTTGGCCTGCCGAGGCCGCGCCGGCCCGCAGCCGGGCGATCGTGACGAAGTACTGAGCCGGTTCCTCCGGTCGATCAGACCGGAGGCGACGCCTGAGGATCGCCCGCATCCGCCGTCCCGCAGGGATCGGCTGGATTGGGGATCAGCCGTAGCGGTGCAGCTCCGAGCCGTGCCGCTTCAGCCACCGCTCGGCCTCATCCACATGCGGACAGAGTTCGTTGGTGAGCGCCCAGAAGCGGGGGGAATGGTTCATCTCGCGCAGATGCGCCATCTCGTGGGCGACGAGGTAATCGAGCACCACCGGCGGCGCGAGGATCAGCCGCCAGGAGAAATTCAGCTCGCCGCGAGCGGTGCAGGACCCCCAGCGGCTGCGGGTGTCGCGCAACGTCACCCGCGCCGGGCGCTGGCCGAGGCGCGTCGCGTAGACCGCCACCGACTGCGACAGGTCGCGCCGGGCCTCCCGCATCAGGAATTCGCGGACGCGGCGCGGCATGTGCGCCGGATCGCCCGGGACGGCGAGCGTCGCGCTCGCGGGATCCGCCTCGGCCATGCCGCGCCCCTCCCGCGCCACGATCCGGTGCGGCACACCGCGGAGGGGGATGACCGCGTCTTCCGCGAACGGCACCCGCTCGGGCAGCTTGGCGAGGCGGGTGGCGATCCAGCCGCCGTGGCTCTGCGCGAACTTCTGAGCCGTGGCGAGCGACGACCGGGTCGGCAGCGTGAGCACCACCGTGCCGGTCGCGCTCGAAACCCGCAGGGTCAACCGGCGCGCGGTCGGCCGCCGCAGAATGGCGATGCGGAAGGTTTGCCCGTCATGAGCGATCTCGATGTGATCCGGATCCGGCCGTCGCAGCAGGGCGCGCGTCATGCCCGCGAGCCTAGCCGCAGCCGGCCGCCTCAGCCATCCCAGCAATCCCTCTCTCACCGGAAATCCACCTGATCGGATGCTTGCCCGTCTCGCGGTCAGGCGCTTCCCTCCATCTCGCGCACGAAGCGGGCGATGCGCGGCGCGATGACGGACCGGAAGCGCGAGCCGTTGAACACGCCGTAATGCCCCACCTTCTCCTGCATGTGGTAGGCCTTGCGGGCATCGGGCAGGTTCGGGGTTAGATCGAGGGCGGCCTTGGTCTGGCCGACGCCTGAAATGTCGTCGTTCTCGCCCTCGACGGCGAGGATGGCGCAGCGGCGGATCGCCGAGAGAGATCGACCAGCCGTCCGTCATGGCGCATCCGCCCGCGCGGCAACGCGTGATCGACGAAGACGGTCTGCACGGTCTGGAGGTAGAATTCCGCCGTCAGGTCCATCACCGCGAGATACTCGTCGTAGAAGTCGCGGTGCTTCTCCGCCGAATCGCCGTCGCCGGTCACGAGGTGATGGAACATGTCGGTATGGGCGGTGACGTGGCGATCGAGGTTCATCGCCATGAAGCCCGAAAGCTGCAGGAAGCCGGGATAGACCCGGCGCATCGCCCCCCGGATAGAGCGGCGGGACCACCGTGATGCAGTTCTTCTCGAACCAGGCCATGCCGCGCTCCTGCGCGAGGCAGTTCACGGCGGTCGGCGAGCGGCGGGTGTCGATCGGCCCGCCCATCAAGGTCATCGAGACCGGCACATGGGCCGAATCCGCCGCTTCCATCAGCGCGACGGCGGCGAAGACCGGCACGGCGGGCTGGCAAACGGCCATGACATGCAGGTCCGGCCCGAGGTCACGGAACATCGCCTGCAGGTAATCGATATACGTGCCGAGGTCGAAGCGCCCGTCCAGCAACGGGACCATGCGCGCGTCGGACCAATCCGTGATGAAGACCCGGTGGTTGGGCAGCATCGCCTCGACGGTGCCGCGCAGGAGCGTCGCGTAATGGCCCGACATGGGCGCCACGATCAGGAGCTTGGGCTGCGGCTCCGAATGCCCGGCGGGCAGCGCCCGGTCGAAGGCGATCACCCGGCCAAAGGGCCGTTCCCAGACGACGCGCTCGGAGACCGGGACCACCTGGCCCTCGATGACCGTCGTCGGCAGGTCGAAGGCCGGCTTGCCGTAGCGGCGGGTTACGCGCTCGAACATCTCCAGCGCGGCGGCCGCCGAGCGGGCATAGGGACCGTAGGCGAACGGATTGCCGGGATTCGCCAGGCTGTGCCGAGCGGCATCCGCCGCGAGCCGGGCCGGCGTCAACATCGCGCGGGCCGTCTCGTACCAGATATATGCCAGGTCCATTTCGGCACTCCCCGGCGCGACCCCCGAGTCGGCCGTGCTCGCATCGATCTTATCGAATGTTGCAGGTGGAGAAATCCTTCAAAGTTACAGGGTCGGGTCACGCGTCCGTGGACGTTCCCCCTGCGAGCCCTATCGTAGCCGCACCATGATGGAAGCGGCTCACAAGACCCTGACCCCGACGGGCCGCCACCTGCGGCTCGACACCTTCGTTCGCCTGCGCTGGCTCGCGCTCACCGGGCAGAGTGCGGCCGTCGTCGGTGCGCAGTTCGGGCTCGGGCTCAACCTGCCCTTCGGCTGGTGCTTCCTCGTCATTGCCACCTCGTGCTGGCTGAATCTTGCGCTGCGAATCCGCTTTCCCGCGAGCTACCGGCTGAGCGACGATTCGGCGGCGTTGCTTCTCGCCTTCGACATCGTGCAGCTCGCGGGCCTGCTGTTCCTCACCGGCGGCCTGCAGAATCCGTTCTCGCTCCTGTTCCTCGCCCCCGTCCTGATCTCGGCCACCGCCCTGCCGCCGGAGCGGACCCTGGCGCTCGGTCTGCTGGCGGTCGGGCTCGCCACCCTGCTCGCCCTCGTCCACCGCCCCCTGCCCTGGTTCGCCGACGGGCGGATCGAGCTGCCGTTCCTTTACGTCTCGGGGGTCTGGACCGCGATCCTGCTCGGCACCGCCTTCACCGGCGTCTACGCGTGGCGGGTGGCGGAGGAGACGCGCCAGCTCGCCCGGGCTTTGGCCGCGACCGAACTGGTGCTCGCCCGCGAGCAGCACCTGTCGCAGCTCGACGGGCTGGCCGCGGCGGCGGCGCACGAACTCGGGACGCCGCTCGGCACCATAATGCTCGTCGCCAAGGAGCTCGACCGGCAGCTCGGCCCGACCGCCTCGCCCGCCATCGCCGAGGATCTGAGCCTGCTGCGCGATCAGGTGGACCGCTGCCGCGGCATCCTGTCGAAGCTCACTTCGATGGGCGAGGAGAACGAGGAGGGTGAGACCTTCCTCCAGACCGTCACCTTCGGCCACCTCGTCGAGGAACTGGTGGCGCCTCAGCGGGCGCTCGGCGTCGCCGTCGAGGTCGTGCGACAGGGCGACGGGCCGGAGCCGGTCTGCCGCCGCAATCCCGGGGTGATGTTCGGGCTCGCCAACATCCTCGACAACGCCGTGGACTTCGCTGAGTCGCGCGTGGTGCTCGAAGCCGGGTGGGACGCCGAGCGCGTCACGCTGACGGTCCGCGACGACGGCCCCGGTTTCCCCAGCGAGGTGCTGTTGAGGGCCGGGGAGCCCTACGTCACCACCCGGAATCGCGACCGTTCGCAGAACCCCGACGAGGTCGGCGGGGGACTCGGACTCGGTCTGTTCATCGCCAAGACGTTGATCGAGCGCTCCGGCGCGCAACTCCTCCTGTCCAACATCACAGAGGTGGGACAGCACGGTGCGCTGGTGCGGGTGACGTGGGCCCGTCACATTTTCGAGAGGGAGGTGATTGTGCCCCATCGCGTTGCGCACAATTCTCTGCGACCCCTAACGGAACGGGATGCCGCACCCATATAATGCAGAGAGATGACACGAACCGACGAGGAGCACCGCATGCTGACGCAGAGCGGGACGACGGTGCCGGGCTCCGACACCGCTTTTCTTTCCGATGCCGATCCCCTTTCCGCCTTCAGCGATCGCAGCCTTCTGATCGTTGACGACGACAAGCCTTTCTCGACCCGCCTCGCCCGGGCGATGGAAGCGCGGGGATATGAGGTCCACGTGGCTGAGAGCGTCAGCGAGGGCGTCGCGGCCGTCGAGACCAAGGCGCCCGCTTTCGCCGTGATCGACATGCGGCTCGGCGACGGCAACGGGCTCGACGTGATCGCCCGCCTCAAGGAGCGCCGCCCCGAGGCAAGGGGCGTGATCCTGACCGGCTACGGCAACATTGCCACGGCGGTGACGGCGGTCAAGCTCGGCGCCTTCGACTATCTCGCCAAGCCGGCCGATGCCGACGAGATCCACGGCACGCTGATGGCGCAGCCGGGCGAGCGGGCCGACCCGCCGGAGAACCCGATGTCGGCCGATCGGGTGCGCTGGGAGCATATCCAGCGCGTCTACGAGTTGTGCAGCCGCAACGTCTCCGAGACGGCACGGCGCCTGAACATGCACCGGCGTACGCTCCAGCGTATCCTCGCCAAGCGCGCGCCGCGCTAAATCTACAAAGGGCCGGCGGATCGAAACCGCCGTCCCTTTTCGTTGTCAAAATCGTCTGCGCACGCGCAGGCCCGACGCATTCATACCCTATCTGTGTCTGCTCGTTCGTTCCGGGCGGTTGCGCCGGGGCCCGGCCTCGGGCTAGTTCGCCGCTTGAAGAGCGGAACAGGCTTACGCGGGTATGCGGAACCTCATCACGATACTCGGCCTCATGGTGCTGGTCGGCACGGAAGTGTTCGCCGCGGCCATTGCCGCGGGCTGGGCGCTGGCCGGATTGCTCGATCTCGGCGACCAAGTCGGCCACGTGCTCATGGCGCTGTTCAGCCTCGTCGCCGCCTGGATCATGGTCCAGCTCTGGCGCCGCGCCACTGAAGCCGAGCCGATCGGCTCGACTCGACGCCGCTGATCTTTTTTCGTGCGGTGACCTCTTCACAAAACCGCGATAGATTTCCGGGATCCCGCAAGCCGCGCCTCGCCTGCTCCCGGTTCGCCTTGAAAAGTCCGGCTCACTCGCACGCGATCGAGCGCAGCTTCCTCCATCCCCGGCATCGCCGCCCCGCGCGGCGCGGCCCGCCGATTTTCTAAACGAGTGCCCGCCATGAAAGCCCGCATCGTCGTCACCTTGAAGACAGGCGTTCTCGATCCGCAGGGGGAAGGCGATCGAAGCGGCCCTGAAGTCGTTCGGGATCGATGAGGTCTCCGGCGTCCGCCAGGGCAAGGTGTTCGACCTTGAGGTCGCCTCCGAGAACCGCGAACAGGCCGAGGCGACGCTGAAGGCCGCCTGCGAGAAGCTGCTCGCGAACACCGTCGTCGAGAACTACACCGTCGAGATCGCCTGATGCGCGCCGCCGTCGTCGTCTTTCCGGGCTCGAATCGCGACGGCGACGTGGCCCGCGCACTCCGCCGCTCCGGTGCGGAGGTCATCAGCGTGTGGCACGCCGACACCGAACTGCCAGCCGGCACCGACCTCGCGGTGGTACCTGGCGGGTTCTCCTACGGCGACTATCTGCGCTGTGGCGCCATTGCCGGCCGGGCGGCGGCCATGGATGCGGTGCGCGCGCACGCCGCCCGCGGCGGCCTCGTGCTCGGCATCTGCAACGGCTTCCAGATCCTGTGCGAATCGGGCCTGTTACCCGGCGTGCTGATGCGCAACGTCAACCGCCGCTTCATCTGCCACCGGCAGTACCTGCGGGTCGAGCGTGCCGACACACGGTTCACCTCGGCCTATACCGAGGGTCAGGTGATCGACGTCTGCGTGGCACATGGCGAGGGCAACTACTTCGCCGATTCGGAGACGATCGGCCGCCTCGAAGGCGAGGGCCGCATCGCCTTCCGTTACTGCGACGCCGGCGGTGCGCTGACGGAGGATGCAAACCGCAACGGCTCGCTCAACTCCATCGCCGGGATCTATTCCGAGCAGCGCAACGTGCTCGGCATGATGCCCCACCCCGAGAACTTCGTGGATGGCCTCGTCGGCGGCACCGACGGCAAGGGCCTGTTCGACAGCCTAGCGGCCTGAGGGCCGATCGCCCGAATAGGGGACGTCGCGCAGCCGTATCGCTGCGTTGACGCTCGCGATGACGGCCGAGGAACCACCTCCCCGTCATCGCGTGGCGAACGGAAACCCCGGCGCCGTGAGGGGCTCAGTGCCCCTCGAATTCCATCAGCGTGCGAACGGTGACACCGAGATCCCGCAGGCGCTGGGCGCCGCCGATCTCCGGCAGATCGATCACGAAGCAGGCGGCCACGACCTCGGCGCCGAGCTGGCGCAGAAGGTTCACCGCCGCCGTCGCCGTGCCGCCAGTGGCGATGAGGTCGTCGACGAGGATCACTCGATCCCCCGGCTTGATCGCATCGACGTGGATTTCGATCTCGTCGGTGCCGTATTCCAGCGCATAGGCCGTCGAGACGGTCTTGTGGGGCAGCTTGCCCTTCTTGCGGATCGGCACGAATCCCGAGGAGAGCTGGTGCGCCACGGCGCCCCCGAGGATGAAGCCGCGCGCCTCGATACCCGCGACCTGATCGATCCGCCCGCCCGCATAGGGGTGCACCAGCGAATCGACCGCCCGGCGGAACGAGCGCGGATCGCTGAGCAGGGTGGTGATGTCGCGAAAAATGATGCCCGGCTTCGGATAGTCAGGAATCGAGCGGACCGAGTCCTTCAGGGCGGAGTGGCGGCGGGCTTCCATGCGGGGTGCTCGGTTGACGGCGATGCGGGACGTTCGATGAGAACGGTGGCGAGGAGCGAGGGGCGCGAGGGAGCCCCGCCCGTTACGCGGCGGCCTTGCGCAGCAAGCCGATCAGCTCACGGTGCAGCACCTCGTTCCCGCAGGCCACAGAGCGGGCCGCGAGCGGCTCGGCGCCGCCATCCGCGCTGGAGACGAAGCCGCCAGCCTCGCGCACGAGGATGATGCCGGCCGCGATGTCCCAGGTCTGGAGGTCGCGCTCCCAGTACAGGTCGGTCCGGCCGCAGGCGACATAGGCGAGGTCGAGCGCCGCCGAACCGAGGCGGCGGGTGCCGCCGGAGACCGCCATCACCGCGGCGACCTCCTTGAGCAGACGGCCATGGCTGCCGCGGCCGAGATAGGGCGTGCCGTAGGCGACGAGCGCGTCGGCGAAATCCTGTCGGCCGGAGACGCGCAGGCGGCGGTTGTTGAGGAAGGCGCCCTTGCCGCGCTCGGCGATGAACAGCTCGTCCTTGGCCGGATCGTAGATCACGCCAGCCACGATCTGGCCTTCGCGCTCAAGCCCGACCGAGATCGCGAAATGCGGGATGCCGTGCAGGAAGTTCGTGGTGCCGTCGAGGGGATCGACGTGCCAGGTGTGGCTCCGGTCGGTGCCCTCGATGGTCCCGCTCTCCTCCATGATGAGGCCGTAGCCGGGCCGCGCCTTCATCAGCGCGTCGCGCAGGACCTCCTCCGCCTTCCGGTCGGCGGCCGAGACGAAGTTGCCGGGGCCCTTGCGGGACACCTGGAGGTTCTCGATCTCGCCGAAGTCGCGCTTGAGACCACGGGCGGCCTTGCGCACGGCATCGACCATGACGGTCATGAGGGGAGAGTTGATCATGCGGTTCGGCTCGCAGCCCTGGCCGGGCGCCTTCGTTGGAAAAGAAATCTGTCAGGGCTTCTATACGCCTTACGCCGCAGCGCCAGGGGTGATCGGCGCAGGGGCGATATCCGGCAGGGTCCGGCACTGGACCCGGAGAGGCACGCAGGGAGCGTGAACCCTTCGCGCGGACTTGGCGGCCGCCCCCGCCGAATTCTCGTGGGAAGTCGAGGGCCGGATCATTGGCTGCTCAGGCGGCACGGGCGATCCGGACACGGTGATCGGCCAAGTGGGCATCGCCGCCCTCAGGCGAGCGCGGCGACGAACCGGGCGGTGGCGTCGCGCGGATCGGACCCGCGCATCACGCCGCCCATCACGGCGACACCCGCCGCCCCGGCCTCGCGGCAGGCGCGGGCGTTGCCCCTATCGATCCCGCCGAGCGCGAAGACCGGAACGCTGTGGGCTGCTGCGGCGCGCAAGGAGGCGAGACCGAGGACGGGACCGTAGCCGGGCTTGCTCGGGGTCGGGAAGATCGGGCTGAGGGTGGCGTAGTCGGCGCCGGCCGCCGCAGCCGCCGCAATCTCGGCAACGGAATGAGCGGAGAATCCGATCAGCGCCGCAGCGCCGAGCGCCGTCCGCGCCGCCCGGATCCCGTCGATCCCGGCAGAGCCCGGCAGGTGCACGCCCTGCGCCCCGGTCTCGGCCGCCAGATCCGTGTCACCGCCGACGACGAGCCGTCCGCCGACCGGCTGCAGGAGGGCGATCAGGTCGCGGGCGAGATCCCGCCGTGCATCGCGGTCGAGATCGCGATCGCGCAGCCAGAAGAAGCGTGCGCCGCCCGCCACCGCCGCGCGGACGGTCTCAGTCAGCGGCCGCGCCGCGCCGTGGCGGTCGGTGACGACGAGGAGCGACGAGAGAGCGTCACCCGCCCTCACGAACCGACGAGGCCGAGTTGCGGGCTCGACGGCTCGGCCCGGCCGCGGCGCGGGGATGCGCCCGGCCAGATGGGCGAGCCGGCCCGCCTCGACCGCGTAGCGCATGGCGCCGGCCATCCGCACCGGGTCGTCGGCCTTCGCCACGGCGGTGTTGACGAGGCAGGCTGCGGCGCCCAGCTCCATCGCGATCACCGCGTCCGAGGCGGTGCCGATGCCGGCATCGACGATCACCGGCACCTTGGCCCGGCGGCAGATCAGCTCGATATTGGCCGGATTGGCGATGCCCATCCCCGAACCGATCAGCGAGCCCATCGGCATCACCGCGGCGCAGCCGAGATCGGCCAGCCGCTCGCAGATCACAGGGTCGTCGTTGCAGTAGGGCAGCACCGTGAAGCCGTCGTCCACGAGGTGGCGGCAGGCTTCGAGCAACTCGGTGACATCCGGATAGAGCGTCTCGCGATCGCCGATCACCTCGACCTTGATCCAGGACGTGCCGAGCGCCTCGCGAGCGAGTTCGGCGGTCATGATCGCGTCGCGGGCCGTTTCGCAGCCGGCGGTGTTGGGCAGGAAGCGGGCGCCCTTGAGCTTCTGAAAGGTGTCCGAGCCGTGCCCCTGCAGCGAGACCCGGCGAATCGAGGCGGTGACGACCTCCGCGCCCGAGGCGCGCACCGATTGCGCCATGATCTCCTGGCTGGGGTAGCCGGCCGTGCCGATGAACAGCCGCGAGGCGAGCCGGATGCCGGCGATCTCCAGCGCGTCGTCCCCGGCGGCGTCCCCGGCGGCGTTGGCCTGGGCGAGGGTGGTGTCGTGATGGTTCATGGTCAGCCTCCCTGCATGGCGCGGACGATCTCGATCCGGTCGCCCTCGTTGAGTGACGTTTCGGCCCAGGCGCTTTTGCGCACGACGCGGCCGTTGACGGCAATGGCGATGCCCTGGGCACTCTCGATGCCCCGCTCCTCGGCCTCCGTCGCGAACAGGGCGGCGAGGTCGGTCGCCTCGCGCTCGCAGGTCTCTCCGTTGACGGTCAGCCTCATGCCACGGCCCTCCCCCCGGTTTGATGCGATGACGCGAAGCGCGCCCGTCCGAAGCCGCGGGCGAAGTCCGGCAGCGCGCCCTCGGTGAGGAGCTTCGCCACGGCGTCGGCGGTGGCGGGGGCGAGCAGGTAGCCGTTGCGGTGATGGCCGGTGGCGAGGACGAGGCCGGGTGCGGCCTCCTCGATGATCGGTGCGTCGTCGTCCGAGGTCGGGCGGAAGCCGCTCCAGACCGCGTCGATCTCCATTTCCTCGATACCGGGCAGAACCCGCCGCGCGCCCTCCAGCAGAGCGAACATTCCGCCCGCGGTGACACCGTGGGTGAAGCCGCAATCCTCCACCGTGGCGCCGACGATGAGGTGCCCGTCGCCCTTCGGCGCCATGTGCACCGCGTCGGTCCAGACCATGCGGGAGAGAGTGCCGGTGCGCTTGGTCGTGCGCAGGGCCAGCGACTGCCCCTTGAGCGGCCGGACCGGCACAGCCAAGTCGGGCACGTCCAGGTCGCTGGGAAGCAGGCTCGCCTCGCCGCTCCAGGCGCCGGCGGCCAGGATCACCGTGTCGGCGGCGAGGGTGCGGCCGGCGGCGTGCAGGCCGGTGACGCGCCCGCCCCGGCGCTCCAGCCCCTCGACCGCGACGCCCTCGCTGACGACGACGCCGGCCGCCTCGCAGGCGCGCAGCAGCGCTTCCATCACGAGCCGCGGATCGACCTGCGCGTCGAGGGGCCAAAGGATGCCGGCGGTGACGTTGGGGCGCAGCAGCGGCTCGCGCGCGCGCACCTCCGGGCCGGACAGCCATTCGGCGGCGACGCCCGAGCGGCGCTGCAGGTCGTGGCGGAAGCGCAGGCGCTCCACCTCGTCGCGGCCGATGGCGATCACGAGGGTGCCGTCCTCGCGGTAATCGATTTCACGGCCCGAGGCCGCCTGGAGCGCGTCGCGAAAAGCCGGCCAGCGGCGCAGGGATTCGAGCGCCAGCGGCAACAGCAGATCGGAGCCCGGCTCGTGCTCGGCGGCCGGCGCCAGCATGCCGGTCGCGGCGAGGCTCGCACCGCTGCCGGCGCTCCCGCGCTCCACCACGGCCACCGAGCGGCCGGCCTGCGCCAGCCGCCACGCGATCGACAGGCCGATCAGCCCCGCGCCGACCACCGCGACGTCGGCACGGGGCGGCAACGCCGCCGCGCGCGGCCGTATCGCGAGGCTGCGGCGCTGGCCGATCGGGGAGGTCAGCAGGTCTGACATCAAAAAACGTGCCTTCCACGGGTCTGCCCGCAGGAACTGGCACCATGTGCTTCGATAGAAGCGGGTCCGCTCGAACGAGCGCCCCATCAGGTCCAATCCCTACGCCGGTATGAGCCGGATCAGGTTCGAAGGATTTCCGCGCTGCCGGCGACGGCGATAGCGGTTTCTCAGCCCCTTGTCGGGGATCTCCCTGGAACAGCTTGGATGTGGGCCCCGGCCGGCGCGCGGTCAATCCCTCCAAGGGCCGGAAGCAGGCAAATCCGTCTACGCTGTAAACCGGATGGCGGAGTCGCCCGAACGCAGGGGCCGCGTTCGTGGACGATTCATTCCGCTGCGGCGGCCTCGGCGGTCCGCCTCCGGCCCGGGCGGTACACCGCCATCGGCTCGTCGAACCCGTCGAGGACATGGCTTCCCAACGGATCGGGGTCGCCCCACAGGAAGTCCACGAACGGCTTCGACATCAGGAGCGGCTCCTGAAGCGTGCGGTTGAGCCGCGCCAGCCGGCTCGCGAGGTTCACGTCGCGGCCGATCACGGTGAAGTCGAGCCGGGTGCCGGAGCCGACATTGCCGTAGGCCGCCTCCCCGTGATGCAGGGCGATGCCGGCATCGACCACCCGCTCGCCCTGGCCGAAGCGCCCGACCGCGTTCGCCTCGGCCAGTGCCGCCAATGCTGCCTCCGCCGCCGTGAGCGCGCTCTTGGCCGCGCCGCCGAGATCGTCGCCCGACTCGCGGAAGATCGCGAGAAGCCCGTCCCCGAGATATTTCAGCACCTCGCCGCCCTCCCGCTCGATCGGCGGCACGAGGCAGTCGAAGAACGCGTTCAGGAGATCGACCGCGCCCTCCGGCGTCCGATTGGCGGAGAGGCGCGTGTAGTCGCGCATATCCGCGAAAAGGATCGCCGAGCGGATGCGACGCACCTGCCCGCGCCGGATGTCGCCCGAAAGGATCGCGCGATGCGGCTCGTCGCCGACATAGATGCGCAGCACCGTATCGAGCTGCTTGTTGAGGATGCGCATCTCCATCACCGCGGCGAGCGCGGGCATGACGAAGCGCAGGATCGCGATGTCCTCATCGCGAAAACCGTCTTTCGCGCGGGTGGCGAAGGTGATGCCGTTCTTGTTGCCGTTGGTGAAGATCAGGGGCGCGACGAGGTAGTGCGTGTAGCCGTCGGCCTTCAGCTCGGGGATGATCGCGTAGGCATCCTCGGCGGTCTCCGCGAGGTCGAGGCTCAGCCACTCGCCGGTTTCGTGCACGGTGGAGAACGGGCTCACCTGATAGGCCTTCGCGGAAACTTCGCCGTGAGGAAACAGGCGCACCGTGGAGCCGGCGCCGCGGGTCCAGACCCGGCCGACGCCCGAATACTCGGAATGAAGCGTGTCGATGGCCGTGGAGGCCCGGTCGATCGGCACGCCGATCGCGTTGAGGCGCTCGGCGAGCCCCGCGAGCAGGTCGTCGGCCCTGGGCAACCGGGCGCCCTCCCCGAGCAGCCAGTCGCGGATGCCAACGCAGCGTTGCAGAGCCCCGAACGGAACGTCCTCGGCTTCCGATCCGTCGGCGAGCGCCGTCGGCGTTGGTTTCGGGGCGTCGGCGTCGCGCATCGCTGGAAGGTGGGTTCTCGGGTGCTCAAAGCAAGGCTTCGCGCGGGACACGGCCGGCGCTTTGAGCCCATGGTGGACGACGAACGCCCGGCATCCTCCGGCTTTAACGAACGAGCTTGGCCGCATCGTGACGCTGGATGCCGGGCATGGCGACCAGCATGGCCGCAATTGGGACGCTGGATCAAGCGATCGAAGCAAGCCGGCAATGCGAAGCGCACGACCCTGCGCTAAGGCGGAAGCGTGGCAGGAGGACGCCTGCCGGACCCGCCGATCGATCGGCGCCAGGACGACCCGACATGTTGAGAACCGCTTCCAGCCTCACCCTTCTGGCCACCGCGGCGCTTGCACCGAACCTCGCCCTGGCTCAGGGCAAGCAGGATTTTACGCTCGTCAACCGCACCGGCTACCAGATCGACGAGGTCTATGTCGGGCCCGTCAACCAGTCGCACTGGGGCCAGGACGTGATGGGCAAGGACGCGATCGCCAACGGCGACACGGCCGACATCACGTTCAACGGCGGCTCGAACGCCTGCAAGTGGGACATCAAGGTCGTCTACAACGACGGCGACGAGTCCGAATTTCGCGGTGTGAACCTGTGCGATGTCAGCAAGGTGACCCTGTTCTGGAACCGCAGCGCCGGCGAGACGCGTTTCGTCGTCGAGTAGGCCCGACCCGAGGAGCCTTGCAGCGTGACAAGAGCCGGAGAACACGTCCGTAGAGCCGTATCCGACCCGTTTGCATCAGGTCGGCGTCTCTCGGACTTCGTTTCAACGCGCTTTCTCGAGCCGAACCGCTAACCACTTCGTCGGAAAGCGCTCTGGCTCCCAATCGATGGATGCCTCTCAACAGATCGCGAGCGTGGTCTTTTCTGCTTAATATCGCGCTTGCGATTGTTGGATGCGGTACCGATAACAGCTCGGGCTCACGCTTTCAGAGTCTTACGCGCTCCCTGGCCCGTGTCGAACCAATCCTTCACCTTCACATCCGAGGCGGACGGCTTCGAGGGGTACCATGCGCTCTACTCGGTCGGGACCGACGTCGCGGCGACCGATGGGCCGTTCCGCGCTCGCGTAGAGGCGCATCGGTTCGGCCCGATCAACGTCTTCGAGCGGACTTTGAGCGGCGTCCGGCATTGGCGTGACGGGGCCCGCGTGCGCCGCGACGACTTCGATCACTTCGTGATCCAGTACCTGCGCAGCGGCACCTATTACGGCGGCTCCATCGACGCGGAACGCCGCCTCGCCCCCGGCGACGTCATCCTGTTCGACATGAGCCGCCCGCAGCGCTCGCGGGTCGAGACGGCATCGACCGTCACCGTGAGCCTGAGCCGGAAACTGGTCGAGGCGGCGGCACCCGAAGCGAGCCGCTATCACGGGCACATCTTGCCGGAGGCGGTGTCGGGCCTGCTCGGCGACCTGATGGGATCTCTCGCGCGGCGGGCCGCCGCCACCGAGCCGAGCACCGCGGAGAGCACCGCCCGTGCGCTGACCGAGTTGCTGGCCGGCGCTCTCGGGCAGGTCAGGCCCGACGACGAGGCTTCGAGCGCCCTCATTGCCGATCTGCGGCGGCGGCGCGCAGAGGCGTTCATCGAAGCGCGGCTGAACGACCCCTCACTCGACGTATCGATGGTGGCAAGGGGGGCGGGGTTGTCGCGCAGTGCGCTCTATCGCCTGTTCGAGCCGACGGGCGGCGTCGCCTACCACATCCTGACCCGTCGCCTCGAACGGTTGAGCGCGGCGCTCCGCAATCCGGTCGAGGCCCGCTCGATCACCACCCTCACCTTCGATCACGGCTTTGCCAGCGAGAGTCATTGCAGCCGCGCCTTCCGCGGCACGTTCGGCCTGCCGCCGGGCCGCTATCGCGCCGAGATGCGCCACCCGCGCGCGGGCACCCTCGGCCAGCCTCTGCCCGGCGAAAGTGCCGCCAACCTGATGTCCGCCTGGTCGCGCGCCCTCGCCTGAACCCACGAATGTCATTCCCTACCGCGAACCCGCAGCCGGGCACCGCCGTCGCCCGCGCCGGCCTCGCAGGCTGGCCGCTCGTCGCCTTGCTGGCGATGATCCAGTTCGCGGCCTTCAGCGACCGGTTTCTCCTGACGCTGGTCGCCACCCCGCTCAAGAAGGCTTTGGCCCTGAGCGATACCCAACTCGGCCTGCTCCAAGGTTCGGCCTTCGCCCTCCCCTACGCGCTCACCCTTCCGCTGCTCGGCATCGTGGCCGATCGCGGTCGCCAGCGCGGCCTTCTCCTGGCGGGGCTCTCGTTATGGAGTGCGGCGATCTTCGCCAGCGGCGTCGCGAGCGGGTTCGGGGCACTTCTCGCGGCGCGCGTCGCGCTTGGCGTGGGTCAGGCGGGGTTCGGCCCGGCCGCCCTCTCGCTGATGACCCGGCATCTGCGCCGGGATCGCCTCGGCCGGGGCATCTCGGCGCTCACCGCCGGGGCCACGCTCGGCCGCAGCTTCGCCCTGCTCGCGGGCGGAGCCGTGCTGGCATGGCTGACGGCACGGGGCGGGCTCACCCTTCCCGGCCTTAAGCCGCTCGCCCCTTGGCAGGCCCTGCTCGTCCTCGCGGCGCTGCCGAACCTTGTCCTCGTGATCCTCGTCCTGCGCATTCGGCCGCAACCGCGGGCTGCCGCTTCGGCACAGGCGTCGCGCGGGCTGCCCGGGGTGTCGCTTCGCAGCGCCCTGGCCTGGATCGGGCGGCGGCGGACGGCGTACCTTCCGCACGTCGTCGCCGCGACGGCCGCGGTCCTCATGACGCAGACCCTCACCGCCTGGGCGCCAACCTTCTATGTCCGCTCCTTCGGCCTCACGCCGGCGGAGAGCGGCCTGCGCCTCGGCCTCCTTGTGCTGATCGCCGCGCCGCTCGGCCATTTCGCCGGCGGGCTGGTGCTGGACCGGCTGCGCGGCGCCGGGCGCGCGGATGCCGCGCCGCTGCTTCTGGCGCTGGGGCTGATCCTGGCCGTGCCGATGACGGCGTTCGCGAGTTTGAGCCCCGACCTGTCCTTCTCGCTTCTCGGGTTCGCCGGACTCGTCGCGCTGCTCGGCTTTACCGGTCCCCCCGGATTGGCCGGCATCCAGATTCTGACCCCGCAACGGCTGCGCGGCCGGGTCAACGCCCTGTTCCTCGCAACGGTCAATCTGGCGGGGTTCGGCCTCGGGCCGCTTCTGGTCGGCCTTCTCAGCGACCACCTGTTCGGGGAGGCCGGCCTCGGGCTCGCCCTCCTCGCCGTCTACGCCCCCGTCGGCGCAGTCGGGACCCTGGCCGCGCTGCTCGCCCGCCGCGCGTGGCGACCGGTGCCTCGACGCCGAGCCTGAAACGAAAACGGCCGCCCCGAAGGGCGGCCGGTTCGAGGTCCGGATCAGTTGTCGAGGAAGCTTCGAAGCTTCCGCGACCGGCTCGGATGCTTGAGCTTGCGCAGGGCCTTCGCCTCGATCTGGCGGATACGCTCGCGGGTCACCGAGAACTGCTGACCCACCTCTTCGAGGGTGTGGTCGGTGTTCATGCCGATGCCGAAGCGCATGCGCAGCACGCGCTCCTCACGCGGCGTCAGCGAGGCGAGCACACGGGTCGTGGTTTCGCGCAGGTTCGACTGGATCGCCGCATCGATCGGCAGAACGACGTTCTTGTCCTCGATGAAGTCGCCGAGATGCGAATCCTCCTCGTCGCCGATCGGCGTTTCGAGGGAGATCGGCTCCTTGGCGATCTTCAGGACCTTGCGCACCTTCTCCAGCGGCATGGCCAATTTCTCGGCCAGCTCCTCCGGAGTCGGCTCACGGCCGATCTCGTGCAGCATCTGGCGCGACGTGCGGACGATCTTGTTGATCGTCTCGATCATGTGCACCGGAATGCGGATCGTGCGCGCCTGGTCGGCGATCGAGCGGGTGATCGCCTGCCGGATCCACCACGTGGCGTAGGTCGAGAATTTGTAGCCGCGGCGGTACTCGAACTTATCGACCGCCTTCATCAGGCCGATATTGCCCTCCTGGATCAGGTCCAGGAACTGAAGGCCGCGGTTGGTGTACTTCTTGGCGATCGAGATCACGAGGCGCAGGTTGGCCTCGATCATCTCTTTCTTCGCCTGGCGGGCCTCGCGCTCGCCCTTCTGCACCATCGCGACGATCTTGCGGTACTCGCCGATCTGCAGGCCGGTCTCGGAGGCGAGCGTCAGGATCTGCTCGCGCAGGTCCGCGACCTGCCGGCCGCCGCGCTCGACGAAGTTCTTCCAGCCCTTGCCGCCCAGCGTGGCGACGCGGTCCATCCAGTTCGGGTCGAGCTCGTAGCCCTGGTAGTGGCGCAGGAACTCGTCGCGGGCGACGCCGTGGTGCTCAGCGGCGCGCATCAGGCGGCCCTCATGGGAGATGAGGCGCTTGTTGATGTCGTAGAGCTGCTCGACGAGGGCCTCGATGCGGTTGGCGTTGAGCGAGAGCGACTTCACGTCGGTGACGACGATGTCCTTCAGCTCAGCCTGCTTCTTGGTCTGCGCGGAGGTGACGGTGCCGCCGCCCGTCTTCAGCTCCGTCTCCTCGTTCTGGAGCTTGCGCAGCTTGCGGTAGTTCGAGGCGATGTTGTCGAAGGTTTCGAGAACCCGCGGCTTGATCTCGGCCTCCATGGCCGCAAGCGACACGTTGTTCTCCATGTCGTCCTCGTCGTCGCCGCCTTCCGGCGGGACGGCGCCTTCGGCCTCCTCCGATTCCTCACCCTCGGCTTCCGCCTCCTGCGGCGCGCCGCGGGCATCGGGGCCGGCATAGGTGGCTTCGAGATCGATGATGTCGCGCAGCAGCACCTTGCCGTCGACGAGTTCGTCGCGCCAGATGATGATGGCCTGGAAGGTCAGCGGGCTCTCGCAGAGGCCCGCGATCATCGCCTCGCGGCCGGCCTCGATGCGCTTGGCGATCGCGATCTCGCCCTCACGCGAGAGCAGCTCCACCGAGCCCATCTCGCGCAGATACATGCGCACGGGATCGTCCGTGCGGTCGGTCGGCTCGCGCGTGGTGGGAGTCGCCACCGCGACGGCGCGGGTGCCGGAGGTCTCGGCAACCTCTCCGCCTTCCGTGCTCTCCTCCTCCTCGGAGGCTTCGCCGTTGGCCTTGGCCTCGGGGGCAGCCTCCTCGGATTCCTCCGCCTCGACCACGCGGATGCCCATGTCGTCGAGCTGCGCGAGCACGTCCTCGATCTGGTCGCCGTCGACCTGACCGTCCGGGAGGACCTCGTTGATCTCTTCGTAGGTGACGTAGCCGCGCTTCTTCGCGAGCTTGACCATCCGCTTGACGGCGGCATCCGTCAGGTCAAGGAGCGGGCCGTCCGTCGGTTGATCCTGGGCGGCGTCCGCATCGTCCCGCTCGGTTGCCTTCGTTGCCATGCTCAGCCTATTATTCTCGTGGCGGCGCCGCAGGCTGAGCCCGCGCTCCGCGAAAGACCCGTCGCAATGTCGTGGAATGGCGCGCTTGTCGAGTGCCCGCGCCGATTCTCGTTGCATCCGCTCTAACTTGCCGTGCGTTGACCGACCGTTAACCAAGTCGGCCCCCCGCCGCCGTCACCCTAGGGTCACGCCGGCGCGAATTCATTCCTCATGAGAGACCTCCGCTTCTGCCTCGGCCGCAGCGATCACTGCCAATTGCTGCTGCACGTCACACAGCCACGCGAAATTGGCCTCGGATCCGTCCTCGGCAAGAGCTCTCTCAGCTTGGTGAAGTTCGCTATGTAGCGCGCCCGTCTGCCGGTGCAAGATCACGGCCTGATGCAGAGTCTGTTCGAGGCGCTGCGGATCGGCGTTCGGATCGAGCGTCCAGCGGTCGCCGGAACTGACCAGGGCGAGCAGCCGGGCATGGGCCTCTTCGAGCCCCGCGCGACGCAGCCGCGCCTCCATCAATTCGGCCTCCGGGGTGCCGGCCTCCGCCGCCCGGTCCAGCAGAAGGGTGCGCAGTGCGCGGGCATCCGGGTTGACCAATTCGAGAGCCGCGAGCGCCTCCTCCTCGATCCCGAGCAGTTCCGGATGCGCGAGCAGGCTCATGACGATCATCGCCTCGCGCTTGGCCGCCCGCCCGCCCGCCGCCGGCACGGGGGCGGCCGTCTTCAGCAGCGGGTTGAAGCCGGTGGTGATGCGGGGCGACGGCGGCGGATCGCCGGGGCGCGGCCGGCGCTGGAATGGGGCGCCGCGTGGGGCTGCCGGACGTCCACCGGCTGCGCGCTCGGGGCGTCCGCCGGAAAATGAGGCAGGCCCGCCGGACAATCCCCGCAGGCGCCCCTCGATGTCGTCGCGGTAGAAGCGGCGCACGGTCTCGTCGCGAATGCCGGCCACCGCTTCCCGCAGGGTCCGTGCGAGCCCGGCCCGGCGCTCCGGGGTTTCGAGGGTCGCCGCCTCGGCCTCGCGCGCCCACAGCATCTCGACCAGCGGTCGCGCGGCCGAGAGCACCGCCTCGATCGCCGAGGGACCGCCGGAGCGCATCAGGTCGTCCGGATCCTGACCCTGGGGCAGCATCGCGATGCGCAGGGATTTGCCGGGCTCCAGCATCGGCAGGGCCACGTCGAGCGCGCGGAAGGCGGCGCGCTGACCCGCCCCGTCGCCGTCGAAGCACAGGATCGGCTCGTCGGCGTGGCGCCAGAGCAGGGCGAGCTGATCCTCGGTGAGCGCGGTGCCGAGCGGCGCCACCGTCTCCGGGTAGCCGGCCAGCGTCATGGCGATGACGTCGACATAGCCCTCCACCGCGACGATCCGGCTGCGATCGTGCGCGGCCTTGCGGGCAGCGTGGAGGTTGTAGAGCATCCGCCCCTTGTGGAAGAGCGGCGTCTCCGGCGAGTTCATGTACTTCGCCTTGGCCTCCGCCTGCATCGCCCGGCCGCCGAAGGCGACGACCCGGCCGCGGATGTCGAGGATCGGAAACATGATCCGGTCGCGGAACTTGTCGTAGGGGACGTTCACCCCCTCGGGCGCCGCGAGCAGCCCGAGTTCCAGCATCAGGTCGCGATCGACCCCTTTGCTCGCGAGGAAATCGCGCAGGGCGTAGCGACCGGGCAGGGAATAGCCGAGCCGGAACGTCTTGCGCGTCGCCTCGCCCAGGGCACGCCGGTCGAGATAGGCCCGCGCCTCCCCGCCGGCCTGCCCGCGCAACTGCTCCTCGAAATAGGCGGCAGCCAGTTCCATGACTTCGAGCGCGCCCTTGCGCCGCTCCTCGGCCTGCTCGTTCTCAACCGTCATCTTCGGCAGGGTGACGCCGGCCTCGCCGGCCAGCCGCTCGACCGCCTCGGGGAAGCTCAGGCCTTCCGTTTCCATGACGAACTTGAAGATGTCGCCGTGCTTGCCGGAGGAGAAGCAGTGGTAGAACTGCTTCTGGTCGTTCACGTAGAACGAGGGCGTCTTCTCCGAATTGAACGGCGACAGGCCGCGCCATTCGCGGCCGGCCTTCTTCAGCCGCACGCGCCGGCCGACCACCTCGGAGGTGGGCACGCGGGCGCGGATCTCTTCGAGAATGTGGGGCGGGTAGCGCACGGTGACTCTGCTGGAAGCGGATCGCGTGGACGTTGAGGACCGGCCTTGCGGCAGGGAGTGTAGCGCGGCGGGCCTGCCGGAGTCTTAAAGCCAATCGCGCGGAGCTTTCGCCGGGGCGATGCGTTGCCGGCCCGATGACGGAATCGCCCTCGCCCCCCCGCTGCGGCATCGCCCGCCGCCCGCTCCTCGGACTCGCCCTGCTCGGCGCGCTCACCCCCAGAGCGCGGGCCGCCGACGATCTCTCGGCGGTGCTCGACCCCTCGGCCCGCGTGGAAACGCTGTATGACGAGGGCGCGTGGTGCGAGGGACCGGTCTGGGCGCCGTCCCTCGGTGGCCTGATCTTCAGCGACGTGCGCCGCAACCGGATGATGCTGATCCGCGAGGGCAGCCGCGCGGAGGTGTTTCGCAAGCCCTCCAACAATTCGAACGGCAACACCGTCGATACTCAAGGCCGCCTCGTCACCTGCGAGCACCGCACCTCGCGCGTCGTGCGGCGGGAGACCGACGGCGCCATCACCGTGCTGGCCGACCGTTACGATGGCGGGCGGCTCAATGCGCCCAACGACGTCGTGGTGGCCCGCGACGGCGCGATCTGGTTCAGCGATCCCACCTACGGCATCGATCAGGCCGAGGAGGGTGTGCCGCGCCCGTCCGAGCAGAAGGGCCGCTTCGTCTTTCGCCTCGCCCCCGACGGGTCGCTCGCCGTCGCCACGGACCGGTTCGTGCAGCCCAACGGGCTCGCCTTCTCGCCCGACGAGCGCGTCCTCTACATCTGCGAATCGGGCACCCGCGAAGGGGCGACGGGCGAGATCCGCGCCTTCGACATCGCGGACGGGCAGCTGTCGAACGAGCGCGTCTTCGCCACCGTCCCGAAGGGCGTGCCGGACGGCGTGAAGGTCGATACCGACGGACGGGTCTATGCCGGCACGGGTGACGGCGTGCGGATCTGGTCGGCCGACGGCCGCCCGGTCGGACACATCCCGACCGAGGGCCCCTGCGCCAACATCGCTTTCGGCGGGCCGGACGGGCGGCGGCTTTTCCTCTGCGCCGGGAAGCGTGTGCTCGCCATCGAGACCAAGGTGCGTGGCGCCGCGATCGACTCAGAGGGAAGCCGCCCATGACGATCCGCCTCGCACGCCGCACACTTCTTGCCGGCACCGCGGCATTGGCCGCCGCACGGACGATGGCGACGCGGCCGGCCCAAGCCGAAGCGGCCACCGCGCCGGTCGGCGCCCTCGAACGCGTCGTCGCCGCGCAGGCGCCGACGACGCCGACCGGGCTGACCCTGTCCGCCGACGGCCGGATGTTCTTGTTCATGCCCCGCTTCGACGAGCAGACGGTGTTTACCGCGGGCGAGGTGTTTCCGGACGGGCAGGTCGTGCCTTATCCCAGCAAGGCGGCGAACCGGCCCGATCCGGCGCGCCCGGCCGAGACGCTGTTCCACGTCCCCAACGGCGTGTTCGATGCATCGAGCCGCCTCTGGCTGCTCGATGCCGGGCTGATGGCCTCGTCGGGCGAGCCGGTGCCGGGCGCGGCCAAGCTCGTCTGTATCGATCCGGCGACGAACGCGATCCTGCGCACGATCCCGCTGCAATCGGTCGTGACCAAGACCTCCTCGCTCAACGACCTGCGGGTCGATGTGAGGCCGGGACGCGAGGCGGCCTACATCACCGACCAGGGCCAGACCGGCGCGGGCGCGGTGATCGCCGTCGATCTCGCGAGCGGCCGCGCGGTGCGGCGGCTCGCCGACCATGCCAGCACGCAATCGGTGCCCGGCATCCTCAAGGTCGTCGAGGGCCGCGTGCTGCTGAAGCGCGAGGCCGACGGTACGACGAGCCCGATCAAGGGCGGCGCCAACGGCATCGCGCTGAGCCCGGATGGCGCACGCCTGTACTACACGCCGCTGATGAGCCGGCGCCTCTACGCGGTCGAGACCGCCGCCTTACTCGATGCGGGAAAGGACGACGCGGCGGTCGCGGAAACGGTGACGGATCTCGGCGAGAAGGGCCTGACCGGCGGGCTCGCCGCCGATTCGCGCGACCGGATTTATCTCAGTCTGCAGGAATTCAACGGCATCGGTCGGCGCGATCCGGACGGGCGAGTCGAGGTCATCGCCACCGATCCGCGCCTGATCTGGCCGGACACGTTCTGGATCACGGCGGACGGCTGGCTCTACCTGTCATCCGCTCAGGCCAACCGCCGCCCCGAACACAACGGCGGCGTCGACCGGCAGGAGCCGCCCTACGCGATCTTTCGTATGCGGATCGATGCCGGGCCGGCGTGACGTGTCGGGAGAGACAGGTCTCCCATCCACGACCTCATCCTGAGGTGCTGCGAAGCAGCCTCGAAGGATCCTCCAGATCCCGCGCGCCCCCTGGAGGACCTTTCGAGGCCCGCTGACGCGGTCGCCTCAGGGTGAGGAAGCGCGTGGGATAATACCGCCTTGATGAGCTGCGCTCGTCCGGGAAAAAATTTACTTCCCTGCCAGCGCGTCCTTCACCAGCGCGCTCGCGCGGCCGAAATCCATGCGGCCGGTATATTTGCCCTTCAGCGCGGCGATCACCTTGCCCATGTCCTTCGGGCTCTCGGCGCCGGTCTCGGCGATCGCGTCGGCGATGGCCGTGCGCATCTCGGCCTCGTCCAGTTGCCGCGGCAGGAAGGTCTGGATGATCTCGGCCTCGGCGCGTTCGCTCTCGGCGAGTTCGGGCCGACCGCCCTGCTCGTAGACGCCCGCGGCCTCCTGGCGCTGCTTGATCATCTTCTGGAGGAGCGCGAGGATTTCGTCCTCGCCCGTCTCACCCTTGCCCTCGCCGCGCGCGGCGATGTCGCGGTCCTTGAGCGCCGCCTGAATCATGCGCACGGTCGAGAGCTTCTGCTTCTCGCCGGCCTTCATGGCCGCTTTCATTTCGGCGGTGATGCGCTCGCGCAGCATGATGCTATGACTCCCGTCGGGTGTTTCGATGCGGACGTTCGATCCGTCCAGGGCATTGCGCACGGCTGATTCCGCGCCCAGATTGACCCAGGCGCGGCCGGCTCGCTATGAGCCCCGCGAGATATCGCCTTGCCCCGCGGCCCGAATGAGCGGCCGCGCGAGGCGGCGGACATAAGCCGGATCGGACCCATGCTGCAAGACGAACCCGCGACCCTGCGCGCCGATCCCGCGCGCACGAACCCGGAACCCAAGGCGCCCGAGCCCTGGAGCGAGCCGCTGGTGACGGCCCTGCTTGTCCTGGCCGACGGCACCGTGCTCGAAGGCTTCGGCATCGGCCAGACCGGCGCCGCCGACGGCGAGGTCTGCTTCAACACGGCGATGACGGGCTATCAGGAGATCCTGACCGACCCGTCCTATGCCGGGCAGATCGTCACCTTCACCTTCCCGCATATCGGCAATGTCGGCACCAACGACGAGGATCTGGAGAGCCTCGAAGCGGCACCGGCCTCCGGCGTGCGCGGCGCGGTGATCGCCTCGGCGGTCACGAAGCCGTCGAATTGGCGCTCGTCCTCGCATCTTGACGGCTGGCTCAAGGCCCGCGGCATCGTCGGCATCACCGGGATCGACACGCGGGCGCTGACCGCGCTGATCCGCGACCGCGGCATGCCCAACGCCGTGATCGCCAATGATCCCGAGGGCAAGTTCGATCGCGAGGCGCTGAAGGCCCGCGCGGCCGCGCTCGCGCCGATGGAAGGTCTCGACCTCGTGCCGCCGGTGACCTCCCGCGAGACCACGGCCTGGACCGAGACCGTCTGGGCGGTGAAGGGCGGCTACGGCTCGCGCGCGCCGGGCCAGGGTCTCAAGGTCGTGGCCATCGATTACGGCGTGAAGCGCAACATCCTGCGCCTGCTGGCGGAGGCCGGCTGCGACGTCACCGTGGTGCCGGCCACGACCACGGCCGAGGACATCATGGCGCTGAAGCCGGACGGCGTGTTCCTCTCCAACGGTCCCGGCGACCCTGCCGCGACCGGCGAATACGCCGTGCCGGTGATCCGCAAGCTGCTCGACGAGCGGGTGCCGACCTTCGGCATCTGCCTCGGCCACCAGCTCATGGGCCTCGCGCTCGGCGGGCGCACGGTGAAGATGGGCCAGGGCCATCACGGCGCGAACCACCCGGTGAAGGACCACACCACCGGCAAGGTCGAGATCGTCTCGATGAACCACGGCTTCGCGGTTGATCCCACGAGCCTGCCCGAGACCGCCGTCGAGACCCATGTCTCGCTGTTCGACGGCTCGAATTGCGGTCTCTCGCTCACCGACCGCCCGGCCTTCTCGGTGCAGCACCACCCGGAAGCGTCTCCGGGCCCGCGTGACAGCCACTATCTGTTCGAGCGTTTCGTGAAGCTGATGCGCGAGAACCGGCCCGAGACGGCCGCCTGAGGCGGAAGAACGACCCATGGGACGGCGGCCCAAACGCCGCCGTCCCCGCGTCACAAAAAACTCCACCTTGGCCCCCATCTCCTGGCCCATGGCCGGATCGCAGAAGAATCAGCGGCCGGATCGTTTGGGGGCTTGCCGCATGACGCTCGACGACGCGCGCGACGACTTCTCGCGCCTGCATCGCCTGTTCACCTTCCACCTCGGCGTGGCGGTCGGGCTGGCGTGGCTGACGACCCTTTACGCGGCGGCTTCCGCGCCGTGGGTGCGCAACATCCGCGCGCTGATCGACCCGACCGATCCGATGCGGATCGAGAGCACGCTGTCCTACCTGTTCGTGATGCCGGCCGTCCTGACGCTCGCCTGGGCCTCCGCCTATTTCGGCCGCGAGACCATGCGCCGGTTCCAGACCCTACCGAACCAGACCCTCGAATTCGCCGCTGCGGCGATGGTGGCCTTCGGCGTGTTCTACCTGTCGATCGACCGCGCCGTCGCCGTCATCGGCGCCGGGTTCTGAGCCCTGGAGCGCTTTCCGACGAAGTGGACGCCGGTTCGGCAAAAGAAAGCGCGTTAAAACAGAGACCTAGAGACGCCGACCTGATGCAATCAGGGCGGATACGGCTCTAGCGAATCCGGAGTGCCGGCGCATCCAGCCGGCACTTACTCCTCCACCCAAAGCCGCACCGCGCCGTCGGCGAGCAACCGCACCAGCCGCTGCTCCGCCTCCGCATCCGCGGCGATGACGACACCGCCGCAGACCGTGTCGCGGCCGGTGAAGGCGTAGCGCAGCACCGGCGCCGGCCTCAGCCCGCCCGATCCCGTCGCGCAAAATCCCTGCATCGCGTGCGGCCGGTCGCTGCGGCCGATGGCGACCTCCAACCCGGCCGCCTGCCCCTTCAGCGGAATCGCGAAGAATTCGAGCCGCCGCCCCTCCTGCTGGGCGAGCGCCCGGCGGGGGCTGGAGAGCGCGACGAGGGTGTCGGGGGGCAGATGCAGCAGCCCCTCGAACGACAGCGAAGGCCCCACCCGCGCGAATCGGTCGATCACGGCCATCCCGATCAGGTCGTCGAGCACGAGGAAGAGGCGCGCATGGGCGTAGTCGGGCCCGTGCACGGTGGTGGACAGAGTCAGGGCCTCGGCACCGTCGAGCGTGAAGCGCGCGCTCAGCGTCCCCGAACCGGCGACCGGCTCGCACCCATCGGGGATGGCGACGTTGTGGGCGCGGGGCGAGAGCAGGTAGTGGCGCGCGGGCCCGACCTCGACGCCGTCGGCGCCGCCGCCCTCCACGATCCAGCGCCGCGAGCCCGTGGCGAAGGTGAAGGAGGTGCAGTCGCGATGCCCGTGCGGTGATTGCGCGGCATGGGTGAGGGCGAAATGGCCCCAGCCCTGCTCCATCCCATCGTAGCGGAGCGCAAGCATGCCGGCGGTACGGCCCTCGGCAACGGGCGCGGCGTCGCGCTCCGCGACGAGGTCGTGACCCTGAGAATGGCCCTGCGAGGACAGCCGGGCGATCCAGGCGGCGTGGTCGAGGCCGGCGGGGGCATCGCCGAAGGGCGGCAGCCGCCCGCCGCGATCGATCAGCCCGGCGAGGCCCGGCAACGCCGCCTCGACACGGCGGCGGATCGTCGGGCCGGGCTCGGTTTCACCCAGCGCCTCGGCGATCGCTTGTCCGTGGCTCAGGAGATCGAGGCGCCGCACCGGGGCGGCATCGGCGAATGCGCCCGCCTCCGACAACAGCGCATCGAAGCCGTGGGTGAGGCTGTCGCGCGCCAGGGAATCCCAGTACGGGGCAAAGGCGAAGCCGGGCAGCGCCCGCGCGACGGCCAGCAGCGCCGCCGCCGCCTGGATGCCGTGCAGAGCCCGCGCCAGGGTGTTCTGCCCGACGATCTCGGCGAGCGCGAAGCCCTGCCGTGCGGCCTCCGCGGCGATCTCGGTGCGTGCGGGATCGTCGACGCCTGTAGGCAGGCTCGCCAGCACGTCGCCGCGGGGGGGGCCAGAGCCGCCGGGTGCAGACTCAGGCCGTCCGCCGGCTGGCTCCACGGATTGGCCCGCGACCACGCCGCGGCGATGGTCCGGGCGCGGGCCGCTCCGTCCGGAAGCGCGGCGAGCGGCAGCAGCCAGGCCAACGACTGATAGGCGAGGCGCCACGCCACCGAGCGGAACGGATCCTCGCGCCAATCTGGCGCTTGCGGCAACGTCCAATCGGGCAGGCCGGCCAGAGCCAGGACCACACTCTCCCCCCTCGATCCGCGCACTGCGATCCGGCCCGTTGCGCAAGTCGCGGGCCCGCGCGAGGATCGGCGCGGCGCCCGTCTCGGACCCCGCCCGCCACGACGCGGGCACGCCTTCGGGCAGGCCGAGCCGGTCGGCGAGGCGGGCGAGGAAGGCCGGCGCATCGAGGACGTCGTCGTCGCAAAGGCTTTCGAGGCGGAAATCGTCTTCGAGCGCGAGTTCGGGCTGGCCGATCAGCTCGCTCTCCGAGGCGGTCTGCGCATCCTCCCACGCACCGAAATCGAGCGCGACCGCTGCGGCACCGGGTGGCGGACGCAGGGTCAGGGTGAAGCGGCGCGCCTGCGGCTGGGCCGAGAGGTTGATGACCGCACCGAGGCCCGGCACGGAGACGGCGTTGGCGTAGGGCGGCGCAATCTCCGCTCCCGCCGCATCACGGTAGACCAGGCGCACCCGCGCGGCATGCTCGTCGGCCCGCGCGGCGTAGATCTGGCCGCGCAGCACCAGGGCGACGTCCTCGGCCAGCGCGTAGTCGAATCGCAGCCCCTCGCCGGACAACGGGCGCCGACGCGGCGCCGGCGCCGGATCGGGCGCGCCGAGGCGCAGGACAGGGTCGGCCACGGCGACGTCGCCGGTGTTGCGCCACGAGCGCAGGGTGACGCTGACGCCGCGCGCCTGGTCGGGCACGCGGAAGGCGATCCGGAACGGCTCCGCATCGAGCAGCGCCGGCCCCGGAATCCAAGCAACGTGCGGATCGAGCAGGCTGCGGGCCAGCCCCGGCACGTGGTCGAGATCGAGGCTGGAGCCGTCCGCCGCCAGGAAGTCGAAGCCGGCCGCGACGGCATCGACGGCCAGAGCCGCCGCCTCGTCCGCGTCGAAGGCGAGACCGAATCGCAGGCAGGCCCAACTGCCTGGCGTCAGGTCGGAAAAGCTCAAGCCCACCCGCGCGAAGCGGTTGTTGGGTGCGATGCGGTGCAGCCCTTCGCGTCCGCCGGGCCCGGCGCCCCCGGCATAGCGTGAAGCGGCCGGCAGCAGGGGCGCTGCGCCCTCGCCGTCGGAGACGGCCGCAGCGGCCTGCTCATCGATCTGGTCCATCACCCGCAGGCGCTACCTCGGGGATCGGCCGTGTCAAGGCGCGAGCCAGCCTCGTGCAAGATTGCCTACCTAAACCTCCTCCCTGACGCGGGTTTCACCGTCCGGGTGCGCCCGCGTCCCGCGCTTCTTGAGAAGCCCTTGGGATGGGGGCGTTGCCATGACGACGGGCGTCTACCTGTTCGACCTCGCCTCGCAGCACGCGCGTTTTCTCGCGACGCGGCAGGCCACCATCGCTGGAAACGTCGCGAACGCGAACACCCCCGGCTACAAGGCGAGGGACGTGATGCCCTTCGCGCAGGTTCTGGCGCGTACCGGGCTCGACATGGCCTCGACCGCCACGAGCCATCTGGGAACGCAGGGCACCGGCATCCCCGTGCGCGAGGCCAAGCCCACCGAGACCTGGGAAGTGCTCCAATCGTCGAGCGCGGTCAGCCTGGAGCAGGAGATGCTCAAGGCCGGCGACGTCTCCCGGCAGCACAACCTCGATACGGCGGTGGTGAAGTCGTTCCATCGCATGCTGATGGCCGCGGTGAAGGGCGGCGCATGATCGATCCCCTGCTCTCCGCCTCGCGGCTCGCCAGCGCCGGCCTCGAAGCGCAATCGCTGCGCATGCGGGTCGTCTCCGAGAACCTCGCCAACGCGCAATCGACCGGCGCGACCCCGGGGGCCGATCCCTATGCCCGCAAAACGGTGACGTTCCGGGCCGAGCTCGACCGGGCGGCGGGCGTCGCCTCGGTGCGTCTGCGCGAGATCGGCACCGACAACGCCCCGTTCCGCACCGAGCACGACCCCGCCAACGCGGCCGCCGACGCGAACGGCAACGTCAAGCTGCCCAACGTGAACATGCTCGTCGAGATGGCCGACATGCGCGAGGCCAACCGCTCCTACGAGGCGAACCTCCAGGTCATCAAACAGGCCCGGGCCATGGTCGCCAGCGTCATCGATCTCCTGAAGTCCTGAAGAGCCGCCCGCGATGATCGAAGCCCTCAACTCGCTCGCCGCCTTCGACAAGGTCGCCGGCACCTCCTTCGCCGGGACCGCGCCGACCCAGAAGGCCATGTTTAGCCCGGCCGCCCTCTCGGGCATCGCCGGGACCGCCCCGACCGCGCCCACCGATTTCGGTGAGGTGATGGCCCAGGTCGCGTCCAGCGCCCGCGACGCGCTGCGCACCGGCGAGGCCACGGCGATCTCCGGCATCCAGGGCAAGGCCACCGCGCAGCAGGTGGTCGAGGCGGTGATGTCCGCCGAGCAGAGCCTCCAGACCGTGGCGGCGATCCGCGACAAGGTGGTCGCCGCCTACCTCGAACTCAGCCGCATGCCGATCTGATCGGCCGCGCCGCTTCCGTTTCAACGCGCGCTCTGACGCCGAACCGGCATCCCGTTCGGCGGAAAGAGCGCTAGCCCGAAGGATCCCTCGCCATGCGCGCGCTCGCCATCGCCGCCACGGGCATGTCCGCCCAGCAGCTCAACCTCGAAGTCATCGCCAACAACATCGCCAACCTGAACACCACCGGGTTCAAGGGCGCGCGGGCCGAGTTCACCGATCTGCTTTATCAGGCCGAGCGGCAGCAGGGCGTGCCGAACCAGGCGGGCCAGGAGGCGGTGCCGGAGGGCGCGATGCTCGGCCTCGGCGTCCGCGCCGCCGCGATCCGCAACCTGCACCGGCAGGGCTCGCTGGCCAACACCGGCAACCAGCTCGATCTGGCGGTGAACGGGCGCGGCTACTTCCAGATCACCAGCCCGGCGGGCGAGATCCAGTACACCCGCGCCGGCTCGTTCAACAAGAACAACGCCGGCCAGCTCGTGACCATGGAAGGTTACGCAGTCGATCCCGCGATCCTGATCCCTCAGAACACGACGCAAGTGACGATCAACGAGTCCGGTCAGGTCTTCGCCAAGATCGACGGGCAGGTCGCGTTGCAGAATGTCGGCCAGTTGACGCTGGCCAACTTCGCCAACGATTCCGGCCTCGAACCGCTCGGCAACGGCCTCTACCGCGAGACCCCGGCCTCCGGCGCGCCCGTGGTCGGCAATCCCGGCGACGTGAGCTACGGCAAGCTGCAGCAGGGCTATCTCGAAGGCTCGAACGTCGATCCGGTGAAAGAGATCACCAGCCTCATCACGGCCCAGCGCGCCTTCGAGATGAACTCGAAGGTGATCCAGGCCGCCGACGAGATGGCCGGAACGGTCTCCAAGGGCATCCGCTGACGCACGCGGCCTCCACGCCCGCATCCTTCCACGCGTCTTCCCCTCCTCCTTCGGCGCGAGCCCCCATGCCCCGCAAGACCTTCGTCCGCGGCCTCGTGCTCGCCGCCCTCGCGGCCGGCTCGGCGCAGCCCATCGCCCCGGCGCAGGCCGTCGAGGGCATGGCGAATGCCGAACTCATGCTGCCGGTGCCGACCGTCACGATCTATCCCGGCGACACCATCAAGGAATCGATGCTGCGGATGCAGGCCTATCCCGCGACCTACCGGGCGCGCACGGCAGTCATCGATGCCTCCGCCGCGATCGCCGGCCGGGTCGCCCGGCGGATGCTGCTGCCGGGTGAGCCGGTGCCGGTCAACGCCGTGGACGATCCCCGCCTCGTAAGCCGTGGCGCGCCGACGCAGATGATCTTCGAGGAGAACGGCCTCGTCATCACCGCGGTCGGAGCACCGCTCCAGAACGGCGGCCTCGGCGAGACGATCCGCGTGCGCAACACCGACACCAACCGCATCATCCTCGGCACGGTGATGGCCGACGGCCGCATCCGGATCGGCGCGCAATGATCCGTCGCCTGCTCCTCGCGGTGCTGCTCGGCCTGCTCACCGGCCTCGGCTTTGCCGTCATGACCGGCCCAGTCTTCGCCGCCGGCACCCGCATCAAGGACATCGCCACGCTCAAGGGCGTGCGCGACAACCAGCTCTTCGGCTACGGCCTCGTCACCGGCCTTCAGGGCACCGGCGACACCCTGCGCAACGCGCAGTTCACCGAGCAGTCGCTGCAATCGCTGCTCGACCGGCTCGGCATCAACGTGCGCGACGCCCGTCTGCGCACCCGCAACATCGCGGCCGTGATGGTGACCGCCGACCTGCCACCCTATACTGGCACCGGCTCGCGCATCGACGTCACCGTAACCTCCATGGGCGACGCCACGTCTCTGCGCGGCGGCACCCTGCTGATGACCTCGCTCACCGGCGGCGACGGCCTCGTCTACGCGGCGGCGCAAGGGCCGCTCGCGGTCTCGGGTTTCTCGGTGCAGGGCCAGGCCGAGCAGTTGACGCAAGGCGTGCCGACGGCGGGCCGCATCCCGAACGGCGCGATGATCGAGCGCGAGGTGCCCGGCACCTTCCGCGATCTGCCCGAACTCGTGTTCGAGCTGAAGAACCCGGACTTCAAGACCGCGACCCAGATCGCCGACGCGATCAATGCATGGTCGCTCGGTGCCTTCGGCCGTCGCATCGCCAGCGCGCGGGACCAGCGCGCCGTGGTGGTGATGCGCGGGCGCCAGATGGCCCAGACCCGGCTCGTGGCGCAGATCGGCGATCTGACGATCCAGCCCGACACGCCGGCCCGCGTCGTCGTGGACCAGCGCACCGGCACCGTCGTGATCGGGCGCAACGTGACGATCTCCACGGTCGCGGTCACCCACGGCAACCTCACGGTGCGGGTCACCGAGGCACCGGAGGTGTCGCAGCCGGAGCCCTTCTCCAACGGCCAGACCGTCGTGGTGCCGCGCACGGAAGTGTCGGCGCGGGAGGAGCGCGGCAAGCTCGCCATCCTCGGCGGCTCCGACCTTCAGACGCTGGTGCGCGGGCTCAATCAGGTCGGGCTCAAGCCCACCGACATCATCGCGATCCTGCAGGCGGTGAAGACCGCCGGCGCCCTCCAGGCGGAGCTTGTGGTGCAGTGACGAACGTGACGCTGCGCATCGCCCTGTGCTGGCTCGCGCTCGGCGGGACCGCGCTCGCGGCCAGCGGCGACCACGCCGACCCGGCCAAGAACGCCGCGATGCGGGCGCTCGCCACCCGCGACGCGCCGAAGGAGATCTCGGCCCAGGACTTCGTCGCCAAGGAGCCGGCCAAGACCGGCTACTGCGCCAATATCGCGGATGCCGCCGCCGATGCCCGCTTCGCGTGGCAGAAGGAGCAGCTCGCGGTGATGGAGCGGCAGGTCGAGGAGCGCATCAAGCTCCTCGAAGAGAAGCGGGCCGAGTACGAGGCGTGGCTCAAGCGCCGCAACGAATTCCTGGCCAAGGCCGATGAGAGCGTGGTCGCGGTCTACGCCAAGATGCGGCCCGACGCGGCGGCGCTCCAGCTCGCCAACATGCCCGACGAGGCGGCGGCCGCCCTGCTGACCAAGCTGAACGCCCGCACCGCGAGCGCCATCCTCTCCGAGATGGAGGCGGCCCGTGCCGCCGGTCTCGCCCGTGCGATGTCGGAGTCGGGCCGCAAGGACGCGACCACTCCGGCCATTAAGAAGAACCAGAGGTCGTGATGCGCCCCTCCTCCGCCGCCGTGGCCGTGCTGGCCCTCTCGCTCGGCGCCTGCCAGAGCGATCTCGACCGCCTCGGCCGCCCGCCGCTGCTGACGCCGATCGGCACCGGGCTCAACGCGCCCCGCGAGCCGCTGCCGACCTCCTTCGGCGCCCTCGGCCCGCGCCACAGCTACCACTCGACCTGGAGCCCGGCGAGCGCCGCGCTCTACCAGGATCCGCGCGCCCGCGACGTCGGCGACGTCATCACGGTCAGCATCGCCATCAACGACAAGGCGCAGTTCGACAACGCGAGCGAGCGCGGCCGCAGCCAGAAAAGCAGCCTCGGCTTCGATTTCGGCTACGGCATCTCGGGGCTCAAGGACACGGCCACCGCCGATACCGGCATCCGCTCCGGCACCGAAACCAAGGGCCAGGGCTCGATCGACCGCAAGGAATCGCTCAGCCTCTCGGTCGCGGCGGTGGTCACCGAGGTGCTGCCCAACGGCAACGTGCTGATCTCGGGCTCGCAGGAAGTGCGGGTCAACAACGAGGTCCGGGTGCTCGAAGTCGCCGGCATCGTCCGCCCGCGGGACATCTCGCGCAAGAACACCATCGATTACGACAAGATCGCCGAGGCCCGCATCTCCTACGGCGGGCGCGGCCGCATCACCGACGTGCAGGGCCCGAGCCTTGGCCAGCGGGTCTTCGAGACCGTCGCACCGTTCTGACGGCGCGCCCCGAGCGCGCTTGCGCTGAAGCGGCGAACCGCTCGCACCGCGAAGCGATGTGAGCGAACCCAGGAGAATCGAGATGGCGGACGCCAAGGACTCCAAGAAGGGCGGCAAGGGCTGGATCGGGGCACTCGCCCTCGTCACGCTGATCGCCGTCGGCACCGGGGGCGGGCTTGGCGTCTACCTGCTCGGCACCGTCGAGAAGTCGGTCGACCTCAAGCAGCGCGAGGAGGCCGGCAAGGCGGTGAAGGTGCTCAACTACACCGGCGACCTGTCCCTGCGCAGCGTCGGCTCGGTGGTGGCGAATCTCGCCGAGCCGACCGATTCCTGGGTGCGGATCGAATCCTCCGTCGTGTTCAATACGGGCGCGCTGCCCAACCCCGACGTGACGCTGGCCGAAATCCGCGCCGACGCGCTGGCCTACCTGCGCACGCTCTCCATGGCCCAGATCGAGGGCGCGAACGGTCTCCAGCACCTGCGCGAAGACCTCAACGAGCGCGTCGCGACCCGGACCAAGGGGGCGGTGCGCGAACTCATCGTCGAATCGCTGGTGGTCCAGTGAAGAGAGCGCGCGCGATCCTCGTCACCGCCGGCCTCGCCCTGGCCGCCGGCCTCACCGCCTCCGCCGCGCTGGCGCAGGGAGCCGCGCCGGGCGGCGTCACCGGCGTGCCCGGCCTCGACGCGCTGCTGCCGCCCGGCAACGGGGCGGCCTCCGGGCGCATCATCCAGCTCGTCGCGCTGCTCACCGTGCTGTCGCTGGCGCCGGGCCTGCTCGTGATGGTGACGAGCTTCACGCGCTTTGCCGTTGCGTTCTCGTTCCTGCGCTCGGGGCTCGGCCTTCAGAGCACGCCGGCCAACCTGTTCCTCGTCTCGCTCGCCCTGTTCATGACCTTCTACGTCATGGCGCCGACCTTCGACCGCGCCTGGAACGAGGGCGTGAAGCCGCTGCAGGAGAACCGCATCAGCGAGGAGGAGGCGTTCGGCAAGATCGTCGATCCGTTCCGCGAGTTCATGACCCAGCACGTGCGCCCGAAGGACCTTCAGACCTTCACCGATCTGGCGAGCCGCACCTTCCCCAAGGCCGAGGCCGGCGAGAAGATCGACCTGCGCATCCTCATCCCGGCCTTCATGATCTCCGAGCTGCGCCGGGGCTTCGAGATCGGCTTCCTGATCGTGCTGCCGTTCCTCGTCATCGACATCATCGTCTCCACCATCGTGATGTCGATGGGCATGATGATGCTGCCGCCGACAGTGATCTCGCTGCCGTTCAAGGTGCTGTTCTTCATCCTGATCGACGGCTGGAACCTGCTGGTCAGCGGCTTGGTGCGGTCGTTCTTCTGATCCTGGTTTTTGCGAATATCCCGGCCATCACCCTCATCCTGAGGAGCCCGCATCAGCGGGCCTCGAAGGATCGTCCAGATCCAGCGCGATCCCTGGAACACCCTTCGAGGCCTCCGCTTCGCGAAGGCACCTCAGGATGAGGGTTGGAGCGATACGGGTCGCTCACGATGCCGGATACTTGGAAAAGACCGCGCTCACCTCGTCATCGCTTGCGAAATCGCCCCGCTCCATCTGGGCTATGGCCTCAAGCAGATCGTTGGCTGGCCCGATGTCGCTCTCGGAGCAGGTGTAGAGGCTGTCGGCGATGCGGAAGGCAGCATCGCACAGGAACGGGCCGAGCGGCCGGGCCCGCGCCCCACCCTTCTGGCCTCCTCCGAACCATCCGCGATCACCAAGGGCTCCCGGCACCGCTCGCGAGACCTGTCGCGTCGCAATCCCCGCGCAAGGGTGAGCCCTCATTCAGTCTGGCGACACGTGTCAGGTCGCCAACGGGATCGGTCCGGGGATGTTCGGTCGCGAGCAAGCCGAAAGATTGTGGAACAACATCGTCGATCTCGGCGCGAGGCGGCTGATCGCCCTCGGGCTGGTCGGCCTCTTGGTGTTTCTCGGCGTCGGTGTCGGCGCCTACTACCTCAGCCGTCCGGCGCAGGAGATGCTCTATACGGGCCTCTCGCGTGAGGACGTGTCGCGCATCGGCGGCGTCCTCAAGGACAACGGCATCCCCTTCGACGTGTCGTCCGACGGCACGGCGGTGCTCGTCTCCTTCGGCCACACTGCGCAGGCGCGGATGCTGCTGGCCGAGAAGGGCCTGCCGCAGAGCTCCAAGTCCGGCTACGAGCTGTTCAACGATCTCGGCTCGCTCGGCATGACCTCGTTCATGCAGGAGGTGACCCGCGTGCGGGCGCTCGAAGGCGAGATCGCCCGCACCATCCAGGGCATGAAGGGCGTGCGCGCCGCCCGCGTCCACTTGGTGCTTCCCGACCGCGGCTCGTTCCGCCGCGACCAGCAGCCGGCCTCCGCCTCCGTGGTGGTGCGCACCGAGCCCGCCGACGACACGTCCGGCGCGCAGGCGATCCGCCAGCTCGTCGCCTCCGCGATCCCCGGCATGAAGCCGGACCGCGTCACCGTGATCGGCTCGGAGGGCACGGTGCTGCTCGCAGGCGACGATGCCGGCACGGCGCCCACCGGCAAGATGGCGACGCTGGAGAAGTCGGTGAGCCGCGAGATGCAGGACAACATCCGCCGCACGCTCGCGCCCTATCTCGGCGTCGGCAATTTCGAGATCAGCGTCGCGACCCAGCTCAACACCGACAAGACGAGCACGAACGAGACGATCTTCAACCCCGACCAGCGGGTGGAACGCTCGGTGCGCTCGGTGCGCGAGAGCGAGAACGCGCAGAACCGCAACAGCCAGCGCCCGACCAGCGCGCAGGAGAACCTGCCCGACCAGCGCACCCGCTCGGACGGCAACGACCAGTCGAGCAACGAAAGCTCGAAGAAGGAAGACCTCACCAATTACGAGATCTCCCAGAAGACGGTCCAGACGGTGAGCGACGGCTACGCCATCCGCCGCCTCTCGGTCGCGGTGCTGGTCAACCGCTCGCGGCTGACCGCGCTCGCCGGGCCCGACGACAAGGCCAGCCTCGACAAGCAGATTGCCGAGATCGAGGAGCTGGTGGGCTCGGCCGCGGGCTTCAGCAAGGAGCGCGGCGATACGATCAAGGTCGCGGCGGTCGGCTTCGTCAACGACGGACAGCCGATGGAGCCGGTGCCGCCGCTCTCGCTCACCGACGTGATGATGAAACAGTCCGGCACGCTCATCAACGCGGCGACGATCCTCGTCGTGGCGGGCCTGCTGATCTGGTTCGGTCTGCGCCCGGCCCTGCGCGCAATCCTGGCGACACCTGAGACCGCCCAGAGCGAGGTCGCGGCACTCGCCGGCCCCGAGGGCGCACCCGCGCTCGCCGCCGACGGCACGATGGCGCTGGCCGCACCGGGTGCCGCGCTCCCCGGCTCCGGCGAGGCGGCCAAGCTTCCCGCGCCCGGCGTCGCCGGCCTGCTGGAGGAACTGGAGGACAAGATGGCCCGCTCGCCGCAGAAGCGGCTGGAGCAGCTCATCGACATCGACGAGGAGCAGGTCGCGGCCGTGCTCAAGCGCTGGCTCATGCGTGAGGAGGCGGCGTGATGGACGCGGTGCTCGCCCGCTACCTGCCGGACTTCTCCGCCCTTCCCCCGCCGCCTGCGGCGCTCACGGGCGAGCCGGATTTTCCGGGGGCGTGGTTCCGCGCGCCCGTTGCCGCGGAGCCGGCCGCACCGGCTCCGATCGAAATCCAGGCCGAGCTCGACCCCTTCCTGCCCCGCGCCGCCGTGGCCACCCTGCGGCCGGCCGAGGATCGCGAGGCACTGATCGCCGCCGCCGAAGCGCGTGGGCGCGAACAGGGCCGGGCCGAGGCGATGGAAGAGTGGTCGGCGCAAGCGGCGCTCGAACGCGCGGCGCAGCAGGCCCTGTTCGAGGAAGGAGTGGCGCAGGCCCGTCGCAACTGGACCGAAGCGCAGGGCGAGATCCTGGCGCAAGGCTTCGTCGCCGCGATGCAGGCGCTCGACGCCACGCTGTCGGACCGTGTCGCGCGGCTGATCGCGCCGGTGCTGGGCCAAGCGCTGCAACGGCAGGCGCTGGATGAACTCAGCAATGCCCTCAAGCGCATCCTGGCCGAGCCGCAACGGGCGGCGGTGCAGGTGCGCGGGCCGGACGATCTGATCGCGTCGCTCGCCGCAAGGCTCGGCGGCTCGACCGGGATCGCTTTTGAGGCGGCCGAGGGGCCGGAGGTGACGGTGCGTGCGGGCGAGACCGTGATCGAGACCGAACTCGCGGCCTGGAGCCGCCTGATCACCGCCGCGATCGCGGAGGCGTAAGATGTCGGACCGCCCCCACGAAATCATCATCATCAAGCGCCACGGCGACCACGAGGAGGGCCATCACGGCGGCGCCTGGAAGATCGCGCTTGCCGACTTCATGACGGCGATGATGGCGCTGTTCCTGGTGATGTGGCTGATCAACTCCACCAGCAAGGAGCAGAAGCAGACCATCGCCGAGTACTTCAACCCGGTGAAGCTCGCCGAGGTCACCCACGACCGCAAGGGCGTCAACGACCCGCAGGACACGCCCAACGATCCCGCCCCGTCCGGCAAGGGCAAAGGCGACGGCGGCAATGCAGAGGGCAAGGGCGATGCGGCGGGCGCACCGGGCAGCCGCGCCCGCGAATCCGCCCTGTTCCAGGACCCCTACGCCGTGCTCGCCAAACTCGCCGCGGAGGCCGAGGCCGCCGGGCCCGAAGCTGCGAGCGCGGATGCCTCCGCCCTCGAAGCCGGACAGCCGGGCGTGGCCGGTGGCGAGACCGGACGCGACCCGTTCGACCCGCTCTACTGGCAGGTCGCCGCCCTGCCGCGTCGGCGCACGGACAATCCCGGCGCCCTCGACTCCGCCGCCGCCGCGCCGGCCGATTCCCGCCTCGACGCGCGGGCCCAGACCGCCGGCTCCAAGCCCAGGGAGCCGCAGAAGGAATCGGCCAAGGACATCGCCCGCCAGAGCCTGAGCGATGCCATGCGGCAGGCCGGCGTCAAGCTCGCCTCGGCCGAGCCGATGCCGCTGACGGTTCCGAGCGCCGAGCCCGCCAAGCCCTCGGCCGAGGCGGCACCACTCGCGCCCCCCGGCCGAAGCCAAGCCGGCCCCGCCCGAACCGACGCTTCTGGCGAAAGCCGAGGCGCCGCCTGCCAAGGACTTTACTCCTGCGAAGGAATTGGCGGCGCAGGCCGATCAGGCCGCGAAGGCGGCCGAGACCGCGGCACTTTCCGCGCTGAAGGCCGAGATCGCGCGGGCGGTGCCGTCGCTGCCCAACGGTGCGCCCGCGCCCCAGGTCGAGGTGCGCCGCATCGGCGAGGGCGTGCTCATCAGCATCACCGACGAGATCAATTACAGCATGTTCGGGATCGGCTCGGCCGAGCCGACGCCGAAGGTGGTCAAGGCGCTGGAGCGCATCGCCAAGATCCTCAACAGCCGCCCCGGTCGCGTCGTCGTGCGCGGCCATACCGACGGTCGCCCGTTCCGCTCGGAGACCTACGACAACTGGCGCCTGTCGTCGGCGCGGGCGCAGATGGCCTCCTACATGCTCGTGCGCGGCGGCCTCGACGAGGCCCGCATCGACCGCATCGAGGGTTATGCCGACCGCCAGCCCCGCATCGCCAGCAATCCCAAGGCCGCTGAGAACCGCCGCATCGAAATCCTGCTGCGGGGGCTGCCGGAATGATCCTCCGGACGCTTCCGAGGCGCCCTCTCGCCCGGTTCAGCCGCTCCGCCGTCGTCGCGAGCCGGCCGGCGAAGCCATCCCGCTGCGCGACGGCCATGGAAGGGGTATCCCGCCACGCCCTCACGGCTGCCGCGCTCGCCCTTTGCCTCGTCATCGCTCCGGCGAAGGCCGCCGAGCACGGCGACACCCATGCGCCCCCCGCGGAAGCCCATGCCGCCGACGACCATGGCGGACACGGCGCCCCGGCAAAGCCGATCGAACCGCTGCCGGTGAAGGCGCACGGCCTGCCCGTCGAACTGACGCGCACGCTCCAACTCCTGCAGGACCGCATCGCCCGCGGCTCAACCCAGGCGCATCTCGCGCAGCGTCAGCTCCTCGGCCATATCGAGCAGCGGCTGATCGCCCTCGATCCCGAAAGCTGGGCCGAGGCGGAGAACGTGCGCGCCGCCGTCACCTTCGCGCTCGCGGGCGGCGGACCGGGCGCCCTGCGGGTGATCCTCAGATCCGGCAAGGTGCCGGAGGCGGAACAGCCCCTGGCGCTCGGGGCGCTGGCCTATCTGGAAGGGCGCGAGCGGGAGGCGCGGGCCAAGCTCGCCGGCATCGACCCGCGCACGATGCCCGCGGGCCTCGCCGGGCAGCTCGCGCTGACGCAATCGGCGCTGATGGTGCGCGACGCGCCGGTCAAGTCGCTCGAACTCCTCGACCTCGCGCGGCTTCTGGCGCCCGGCACGCTGGTCGAGGAAGGGGCGCTGCGCCGCCAGATCTTCGTCGTGGCGCAGGGCGGCGATGCGCGGCGCTTCGAGGCGCTGGCGATCCAGTATCTGCGCCGGTTCCGCCGCTCGGTCTATGCCGGCAACTTCCGCCAGCGCTTCGCCGGAGCGCTCACCCGCCTCGACTTCGACAGCGACCGCACCCGCATCGCCAGCCTGGAGCGGATGCTCGACGAGATCGAGCCCGAGGGCCGGCGCGACCTCTACCTGCTCGTGGCGCGCGCCGGTCTGGAACAGGGCCGCCGCGAGACCGCGCTGTTTTCCGCCGAGCGGGCGATGGGGCTCGCCGCACCGGATTCCCAGCCGGCGGCGCAGGCGCGGCTCTATCGCGGCGCGGCGCTGATCGTGGCCGACGGGCGCTTCGAAGAGGGCTACGAGGCCCTGCGCGGCCTCGACCGCGCCGATTTCGTGCCGACCGACGCCGAACTGCTGGACGCCGCGCTCTCCACCGCCCGGCAGATCCGCACGCCCTCCGCCGTCGCCGAAGCCGCCGCGACCCCGCCACCCTCTTCGAGCCGGCCGATCCCGGAATCCGGTTCGCTCCTGCGGGCACAGGAAGCCCTGGCCCGGGCCGAGCGCGCCATGGATGCCCCCACCCGCAGCCCTTGAGTCCTTCCCGCACTCCAACCATCGGACGATCGACCCGTGATGCGGTCTCTCGACACCCTCCCCCTTCTGCGGCCGAAGTCCGAGGCCGGTCGCGCCCCTTCGGGCGAGGATGCGCGCGCGGGCGTCCCGCCTGATTTCGAGGCGATGCTCGGCGCCTTCGAGAACGGCGCGGCGGAGCGCGGGACGGCCGATACGGGCACGGCACGGACCGGAGAGGCCGCGGCGGAACAGGTCGAGGCCGGGACGGACATGTCGCCCACCCTCCCCGCCGAGGCCTTGCCCGCCACCACTCTCGACGTCGGCGGCTCGGCCTTGCAGGCGCTGATGGCGCTCACCGGTCCCGCGGCGCCGGCCATCGCGGCTCCCCCGGATGCCAGCCTGGAGGCCATGGTGCAGCGAGCCGCCGCACGGGCCGGATCAGGGCCCGGCCCGGCCCCGGTGGAGCCGGCCTTGCAGATGTCGATGGTCGGCCTGGAAACGCATTTCGCGCCGGTCCGGCCGCATGGCGCCGCGGCACCGGCGGAAACGGCCATCGAGCCGGGACCGATCGAGCCATCCGCGCCGCAGACGCTCGCGACACCCGGAAGCATCGGCGCCGCGCCAATCGCTCCGGTGAGCGCAGGAAGGGCTCCTCTTCCCGGTACCCCGCCGGTCGCGCCGGCGCCCGATGCGACCGTGCCATCGGCATTGCCGGCCGGACGGACGGACGGACCGCTCCCGGCGGGATCGGCCGCGATGCAGCCCCCGGCAGCCCGCAGCGACGCCAGCGACCCGGCAGTGTCGTCCGATCGTCAGGCACCGGAGGCGCCCGCGAACGCGCTGACGGCACCAGCCGCCACGACATCAGCGCGGCCGGCCTCGCCCGTTCCAGGCCCCGGCCGCCTCGCCGAATCGGCCCCGGCGAGCCCTGCACCAGCACCGGACGAGGCCGTTCGGCAAGCGGCGGGCGCTCCCCTGGCGCAAGCGGCCGGCGCCGAAGCTCCGCGAAGCCCCGCTTCCCGCGGACGCGCGGCGCCCCGGAGCGATCAGGCCGAGCCGGCCGGTGCGGCGGATAATGCCGCGCTCCTCGATCAACCGGAGAGCACAAGCCTCCCCGAGCCGACCACCGTCACCCAACCCGGCACGCCGGGGCAGACCCGACGTGACCCGGAATCGCGGCAAGATCGTCCGACCGCTATCGCACGCCCCGATACGATGCCGGAGCATGCCGCCGTGGCCGTGCCGCGACCGCAGGCCGAAGGTGGTGCGCGCGCCGAGAGGACTGGAAGCGACGCGGTGACGATCGAAGCGCCGCGCCCGGACATGCCGTTGGCGCCATCCGGTCCGCAGGAGACGGCCGGCCTGCCGACGCCGGCGCCGGCCTCGCCGCTGCGCCAGATCGTCGACGCGGTCGCCGCCCAGTTGCCGGCCGCGCCCGCGGCGATGGCGACCCCATCGGCCCGTCCCGTTCCCGCTTCGACCGAGGCCGGGCCGCTGAAGATCCTCACGCTCCAGCTCCACCCGGCCGATCTCGGCTCGGTGCTGGTGCGGATGCGCCTGCAGGACGGGCGGCTGGAAATGAGCCTGCGCACCAGCCGCGAGGAGACCGCCGAGCGCCTGCGCAAGGAGGGCGACCTGCTCGCCGGCCTGCTGCGCGAGGCCGGCTACGAGCCCGAGGCCGTGACGATTCAATCGGGCGGCGCCGGCGCGGGCGAAGCCGGGCCGCGCGGTCAGGGATTCGCGTCCTTCGCCGGATCGCAGGGCGGCCAGCACGACAGACAGCCGGGCGCAGCGACGCCCGACCAATCGGGCCGGCGCCCGTCCCCGCGCGCGGACGCGGCCGCCACGCCCACCGAGGAGCAGGACTATGAGACGGATTCTCGCGGGCGCGATCGCAGCAGCCTGTATCTCTAGCGCCGCCGGCCCGAATGCGGCGGCCGCGCATTCCACCGCCGCCGAGGGCGCTGCGGAGGCTGCCTCCGCGCAGGCGGGCGCACTGGGCGGCGACGCGCGCGGCGGCTCGAAACGTCCCTTGATGGCCGGCGCCTCCCGTGTCTGCGAGCGCCAGATGGCGCAGGCGGCGGCCAAGCACGGCGTACCGCTCGGCATGCTCTACGCGGTCGGGCTGACGGAGAGCGGCAACCGCGGCTCGCTCCAGCCCTACGCCATGAATATCGGCGGCAAGGCCTATTTCGGCAGCGGCGCCGCCGACGTGATCCAGCGCCTCGCCCAGGCGCAGCAGGAGGGCGTGCGCCTGGTCGATCTCGGCTGCATGCAGATTAACCATCACTATCACCGGGCGAAATTCGCCTCGCTGGAGGCGATGATCGACCCGGCCCAGAACGTCGAATACGCGACGCGCTTTCTGAAGGAGCTGAAGGAGCGCGAGGGAAGCTGGACGCTCGCCGTGGCGCGCTACCATGCCGGGCCGAACAACAACCCGGCGCAGAAGGTCTATGTCTGCCGGGTCATCACCAATATGGTCGCCACCGGCTTCGGCAACTGGACGCCGGGTGCGAAGTCGTTCTGCCAGTAGATCCGGCTTACCCGACGTAAGTGTAGCCCATGTAACGCTTGGCCTCGATCGGATCGTAGCCGAGCCGCTCGGCGAGCTTCTTGCGCAGCTTGCTCACATGGCCCTCGATCACGCTCTCCTCGACGCCGTTGCTGTAGACGCCGTAGACCACGTTGAAGACCTGGGTCTTGGTGAGCCGGCGCCCGCGGTTGCGTACGAGATATTCGAGAATGTGCCGCTCCCGCCGCGGCAGGGACAACGGCACGCCGTCGATCTCGGGGTCGCGCCCGTCGTGGAAGACCTTGAGCCGGTCCGGCCCCCGCGCCTCGCCCTCGGTCTCGCCCTCCGCCTCGCTCGGTTGAACGGCCCCGTTGACCCGGCGCCAGATCGCTTCCGAGCGGGCCAGGATCTCGCGGACATGGACGGGCTTGGGCAGCACGTCGTCGATGCCGGCTTCCAGCAGTTCGACGGTCTGCTCGAGCGAGCGCAGATCGGCGAGCGCGATGATCGGTGCGCGGGACTGCTTGCGGATGACGCCCGCGCATTTCGCCCGCTCCGCGAAATCGCCGAGAAGGAAGCCCTGGATCGCTTCGAGGTCGGCGGGAGAGGCTGCCCGGAGCCAACTCAGGAACTCGTCGGGCATGAGCGCGAACGAGGAAATGCCCTCACGCTCGAAGCTGGCCTTGTAACCCGCGTTCACGGTATCGCGCGGATCGACCAGGAAATACATCGACGACCATCCCCCTGATCCCGCCGGATCGCCCTGCCACTGCGCCGCGATCTGGGCAGGTTTCGGGCGCCACCGGAAGACCGTCTCCGCCGCCTTCCGCAACGCATCGAGACGCTGCCGCACCCGATTCATGGAGCGCGGCCGCAAGGGGGTCAATCTACTGATTGTACATTTTCAGACAGTGACGGTGTTCGTGTGATGCGCGTGGCATTCGCGCCGCTTCACGCGTGCCCGACCCGGGCCTGACGGAGGGCGTGGGCGAAGTTTTCCAGGGAGAGCGCTGCCGTCTCCTCCGCGACGATTCGCTGGATCGCGACGCCCGCGAACACCTCGTCGAGCACGAGCTTGAAGAAGACCGTCACCGATTCGGCGGCGAATTCGAGATCGAGGACCACCTGCATGGAGCGGCCCCAATCGAGGCACACATCGGCCGCGTCGGCGTAGGTCAGCACCGATTCCTTGAAGAACAGCTCGGCCGAGGAAGAGACGATATCGGCGATGTTGCCGTGCCGCTCGCCGCGGATCCAGCCGATCAGCACGCCGCCATCGAGCAGGCACAGCTCGGCGATGAAGTCGCGCAGCGCCTCGGCGAAGATCTGTTCGGCCGCCGCATGGCTGTGCGGGACGGCCGACGGTCCTGGCGCGAAACGTTGGACCTGAGGGGTCATCGGGCTCTCGCGAAAAGGAAGAAAAGGATCTGCGCCACGGCGCGGTAAAATTCTGCAGGAATCGTCTGATCGACCTGCACAGCATCGTACAGGGATCTTGCGAGAGGCTTGTCCTCGATCACGGCGATGCCTTTTTCCTCGGCGATCGCGCGGATACGCAGCGCGATGAGGTCCTGCCCCTTGGCGATTACGAGGGGGGCCGGGTTTTCGCTGGGCTCGTAGCGCAGGGCCACCGCGAAATGGGTCGGGTTGGCGATCACTACGGTCGCCCGGTCGACATTGGCGAGCATCCGGTTGCGGGCGCGGTCCTGGGCGAGCGAGCGCAGCCGCGCCTTGACCGACGGATCGCCCTCGGTCTGCTTGTGCTCGTCCTTGATGTCCTGGTGCGACATCCGCAGCGAGCGCTGCCAGCGCAGCCGCGCCCAGACGAGATCGCCCGCGACGATGACGATGGTGGCGATGGCCACAGCCGAGACCAGACGGATCGCGACCGTCAGGATCAGTTCGGGCAGTTGGCTCGGATCGACGAACATGGCGTTCACGGCTCTTGTCCGCTCCGAGCGCAGGAGCAGAAGGGCAACGACACTGACCGACAGGAATTTAACGAGGGGATTTCAGGAACTCGACTTGACCCGAGGTTCCGAAGATTCGCGCGAAACCCGCCATCGGCGACACCCGCGACCATTTCGGCGTGATCCGGTCGAGAACGAAGCGCGGCAGGTTCTGCAGAAGCGAGGCGCTGAGACTGCAGACCGCCAGGATCAGCAGGATCGGCAGCAGGAAGCGCCCGGCCGCCAGCGCCACGCGGCTGAGCAGCAGCATCGCGTCGCCGCCGGACTCCAGGGAGAAGCCGCGCGGATCGTCGAGGAGCGGCGCGAAGTCGCCGGCGAGCTGCGCCGCCTGCCCCCGCGCGAACAGGGCCAGCGCGATCAGCAGGCCGAGCGTCGAGGCGAAGACCGGCGCCTCGCGCGAGAACGGGATGTCGCCCTTCTCGATCGCGTCGCGCACCCGCCGCTCGGTGGCGGCTTCGGTCTTGCTCTCCTTGTCGTCGTCCGCCACGCATCAGCCCCGCCGATGCCGAAGCTGACGCCGGGGGCGCGGATCAGCGGATGAGCGCTTCATCCTCGCCTCCCGGATTGATCTCGATCTCGCCGCGCCCGGCCATCTCCATCGCCAGATCGGTGATGGTGCGGCGCGCTTCCAGCACGTCGCGCTGCGCCGCCGGCTCGCCGCCGTTCAGCTCGTGTTCGACCATGCGGCGCACGCGCGCCGAGAGGGCGCTGAGCACCGTGGTGCGGAAGTCGGCCTCCGTCCCCCCTTCAGCGCCAGCACCAGCCGGTCGTTGGGCACGGCATCGAACAGGGTGGTGCGGGCGCGCGGCGCCAGCTTGACGATGTCGTCGAAGGTGAAGAGCAGACCCTTGAGGATCTCGACCGATTTCGGACGCGACTCGCCGAGGCTGGAGAGCACGTCGTCCATCTGCTGGCGCTCCATCTTGTTGATGATGTCGGCCATCTTGGCGTGCGTGTCGGCGCCGGAATTGCGCGCGCCGTTGATCATGAAGTCCTCGTGCAGGGTCTTCTCGATCGCGTGCAGCACGTCGTCGACGATTGGCTTGAAGCTCAGCATCCGCCGCATCACCGTGTTGCGCACCGGCGCGGGCAGGTGGCCCATCACCTTGGCGGCGGTGGCGGGCTTCACCTTCGACAGGATCAGCGCGGCGGTCTGCGGGTGCTCCTTGACGAGGTAGCTCGCCAGCACGCTCTCCTGCACGGTGGCGAGCCGATCCCACACCGAGCGGGTGGCGCTGCCGCGCACGTCGGCGAGGATGTCGGCGATCTGGTCGGCCGGCAGCAGGCCGCTGAGCAGCTTCTCGACCTCGCTGGCGGTGCCGATCAGGCTGTTGCCGGCGGAGAACTCGGCGGAGAAATGCTCCACCACCGTGTCGAGCTGCTCGGGGCTGACCGCGCCGAGATTCGAGGCCGAGCGGGTGATGCGCTTGAGCTCGTCCGGCTCGAAATACTTGATGAGCCGCCCGGCCGCGGGCTTGCCCATGGCGAGCAGCAGCGCCGCGACCTGATCGACGGGCTCGAGCCGCCGGGTCGCCACCGCACGGGGGGCGACGGCGCCCGAGGAGACGGCGTCCGAAGGGACGGGGCTCGATGCCAGAGGGCTCGAAGACATGGCGGCCCGTTCTCGCCCGGGCTCAGGTGTTCTGGTCGGTGGCGGAGGGGCCGACCACCTCGGTCAGCGACACGCCGAACCGGGAATTGTCCTCCTCGACGATCACGATCTCGCCCCGTGCGATGACCCGGCCGTTGACCATCACGTCGACCGGCTCGCCGACCCGGTGGTCGAGGGGGACGACGGCGCCGCGCCCGAGCTTCATCAGATCCGCCACCGGCATGGTCGCCGAACCGAGCACGACCTGCATCAGCACCGGGATGCGCAGGATCGAATCGAGGTTGCGCCCGTCGCCGACGCGGGGCTCGGTGCCGGCCAGATCGGTATCGGGGAAGGGGCTGCTGCTCATCGCTCGGGCTCTTCGGGTCCGCTTCGTGCGTGAGGACGGTCTAGCCGGCTTGGCTGACGCGAGGCTGTCGCCGCATGTCGTAAGGTTGACGCTTCGCGCGGGCCGCCGCGGCTGACATTTCGCTGACGGCGTCCGTCAGGCTCGCGGGGTCGTCCGGTGACAGAAGGAGGGATCACGACACCCGACAGGAGCCGAACCCCATGAACACCCTCAAGACCCTCGCCGCCGCCACGCTGGCCACCGGCCTGCTCGCGGCATCGGCACATGCCGACACGCCGGGAAAGGATTGGATGCCGATCGACCAAGTGCTGACGAAGCTCGCGGAAGCCGGTTACGGCACGGTGCGCAGCATCGAGGCCGATGACGGGGTGTGGAAGGCCAAGGCGGTCCGGGACGGCCGGAGCGTCAAAGTTCAGCTCGATCCACAGACCGGCGCCATTGTCGAGAAAACCAAGAAGCAGAGCGACGACTGAGACGGGCTCCGCCTCACGGCTTCTCCGAGCGGGCCGCGACGAGGGCCGCGCGCGACGCCTCCAGCGTGTCGAGCACCGCCCGCGCCTCCTCGATCTTGAGGCTCAGGGCGTCCAGAACCTCGCGGCCCTCCTCCTTGAAGGAGCGCACCGCCTCGCCGGCCTGCGTCAGCGCCACGCCGGAGGCGGCCACCGCGGCGCCGTACTCGGCCTGGGTCCGGTCGAGGCGCTTGAGCTTCAGGTACATCGGCAGCACGCAGGCGCTCGTCGCCACGAGCGCGACGAGCAGCACGCCGTCAACTAAGGAGCCCATGGCCGCCCTCCTTCTCCGGATTGATCGATTCCTCCACCCGCAGGACGTAGCTGCCCTGCGACTGGCCGGCCCGGCACCAGAAGAGCGGCCGGTCGTTGCCCTCGAGCTTGATCCGCGTTGCGGGCGTCGCGTCGAGGGTGAGCACCTGCCCGACTTTCAGTCCGGCAATCTCGCCGAGCGTCAGGTGACGCTCCTCGAGGACGGCGCGCAGGCGCACGGTGGTCTTCTGCACCTCCGCCGCGATCTGTTCGGCCCAGCGCGGGTCGCGGGCGGCGGATTCGCCGGTCAGCACTTTGCCGAGCGCCGGACGCAGCGGGTTCAGCACCGTCTGCGGGATGATGAGGAACATCTCGCCGCCGCGGTTGAGTGCCTGGAGCAGGAACTTGGCCTGCACCGCCTTGTTGGAGCGCCGGCCGATCACCGCGAACTCCATCCGGGTCTCCATCCGCTCCAGGCGGAAGGCCGTCTGCGAGACGAGGCCGAAGGAGGATTCGAGCGCCTTGCCGACCTGCTCGAACACCATCTGCGCGATGCGCAACTCGATCGCCGAGAAGGTGCGCTCGTCCTCCACCGGCGGCTCGGCGCCGTCGGAGCCGAACAGCACCTCGACCATGGTGTAGAGGAAGTCGCGGTCGAGCCCGACCAGGACGTGGCCGTCCCATTCCGGTGCCTGGAAGATACCGACCACCGCATTGGCGTCGTAGGCGTCGAGGAACTCGCCGAAACGCCCGCTCTCGACCCCGCTCAGGGAGTAGAAGGTCGTGGAGGCGGCCAGGTGCTTGGCCGCATCGCTGCAGGCGGTGGCGAGGCGGTCGAACACCACGCTGAGCATCGGCAGCCGGTCGAGCGACAGGCCGCCGGCCTCCTGGATGCGGGTGCGGATGTCGGTTGCCGGCTTGGTTGCCGTCACGAACGGGGGCAATTCGGGCTGGCGCTCGGGGGCCGCCTCGGGGGCTCCCGCGGGCGCCGTGTCGAGCGCCGCCTCGGGGGCCGCGTCGAGCGCCGCGCCGGGGGTTTCGGTCTCGTCCATCTGCGATCGACCCTTTACGCCGCGGCCGGTTCGGCGCGGGCGCCGGGCACGGTGGCGCTCTCGACCTCGTCGATGGTCGGGCGGTCGGCGCCGGCGATGCCCTTGCGGCCGTGCTCGATCGCGACCTGGGGCAGCGCGCCGTTCATGTAGGCGATCAGGCTCTGCTTCACGATGGTGTAGACGCTGCACTGCTTCTCGCGCACGCCCTTGATCTTCACGGCGAGCGGGGCGAGCATCCCGTAGGACGCGAACACGCCGATGAAGGTGCCGACGAGCGCCGCGCCGATCAGGCCGCCGAGGATCTGCGGCGATTGGTCGAGTGCGCCCATCGCCTTCACGATACCGAGCACCGCCGCAACGATGCCGAGCGCCGGCAGCGCCTCCGCCACGGTGTTGATCGCGGCATAGGGCTTGAGCTTGTACTTCTTGTGCGTGCCGATCTCCTCCTCCATCAGCGCCTCGATCTCGTGCGAGCGGGCGTTGCCGATGAGGATCAGGCGGCAATAGTCGCAGATGAACAGCACCAGATCCTGGTCCTTGGTCACCTCGGGATAGTTCTTGAAGATCTCGGAATTCGCCGGATCGTCGAAATGCGTCTCGACCTCGTTGCGCGGCTTCGTCTTCAAGTCGCGCATCAGGGCGTGCAGGAGCCCCAGCAGCGAGAGGAAGTCCTGGCGCTTCGGCCCCTTGTTGGTGAAGGCTTCCATCGTCGCCTTGCCGGAATCGACCACCGTCTTCATCGGGTTGGCAATGACGAAGGTGCCCGCCGCCATGCCGAAGATGATGACGAACTCCCAGGGCTGCCAGATCACGATCAGGTGCCCGCCCATGGCGACGAAGCCGCCGAGCATGCAGCCGATCGCGATGACGAGGCCGACGAGGATTCCCATGAGAAGACTCCGGGGGACACCGCTGCGGGACGGGTGCCGACGCGCGGCGGCCCTTTGTCCGAGCCAATAGGCATAGTGGCTTGCGCGGAGCTTTTTCGCGCAGTGGCCGAGCCTGTCGATGCCGGGGCCGACCTTGGAGCCGGGCGTTCGAGCGCCTAACTGAGGCTCGGCCTTTTTCCTCGAACCGGAGCGCTTCCTTGGCCCAAACCGACGATCGCCTGCCGCAGATGCACGCCACCACGATCCTCATGGTCCGCAAGGGCGGCCGGGTGGTGATCGGCGGCGACGGTCAGGTCAGCCTCGGGCAGACCATCGTGAAGGGCAATGCCCGCAAGGTCCGGCGCCTCGCCAAGGGCACGGTGATCGGCGGCTTCGCCGGTGCCACCGCCGACGCCTTCACCCTGTTCGAGCGGCTGGAAGCCAAGCTGGAGCAGTATCCCGGCCAGCTCACCCGCGCCTGCGTCGAACTCACCAAGGATTGGCGCACCGACCGCTATCTGCGCCGGCTGGAGGCGATGATGCTGGTCGCCGACAAGGAGGTCAGCCTGCTGCTGTCCGGCGCCGGCGACGTGCTGGAGCCCGAGACCGGGGTGATGGCGATCGGGTCGGGCGGCAACTACGCCCTCTCCGCCGCCCGCGCGCTGGAGGACGGTGAGCTCGACGCCGAGGCGATCGTGCGCCGGTCGATGAAGATCGCCGCCGAGATCTGCGTCTACACCAACGGCAACCTCGTGATCGAAACCCTCGACGCGGCCTGAGCGCCGCGCTCCCTGGAAAGCCGGGCCTCGCCCGCTTAGATCGTTCGTGGGGAAGGCCCCGCGCCCGACGCGCCGCCCCACACGTCCCCAAAAAACGGCCGCAGGAGCCCGATGACCACCTTCTCTCCCCGCGAGATCGTCTCCGAGCTCGACCGCTTCATCGTCGGCCAGAAGGACGCCAAGCGTGCGGTCGCGATCGCCTTGCGCAACCGTTGGCGGCGCCAGCAACTGAAAGGCCCGCTGCGGGACGAGGTGGCGCCCAAGAACATCCTGATGATCGGCCCGACGGGCTGCGGCAAGACCGAGATCGCCCGGCGTCTCGCCCGGCTCGCGGGCGCGCCCTTCCTCAAGATCGAGGCCACCAAGTTCACGGAGGTGGGCTATGTCGGCCGCGACGTGGAGCAGATCGTGCGCGACCTCGTCGAGGTCGGCATCGGCCTCACGCGGGAAGAGAAGCGCAAGGCGGTGAAGGCCAAGGCGGAGGCGGCCGCCGAATCCCGCATCCTCGACGCCCTGGTGGGGCCGACCGCGAGCCAGGCGACGCGCGAAAGCTTCCGCAAGAAGCTGCGGGCAAGCGAACTCGACGACAAGGAGGTCGAGATCGAGCTGGCCCCGTCCGGCTCGCAGGGTATGCCGATGTTCGAGATACCCGGCATGCCCGGCGCCTCGATGGGGGCGATCAACATCTCCGACATGCTCGGCAAGGCGCTCGGCGGCCAGCGCGGCAAGCCGCGCCGCATCACGGTGGCGGAGGCCTACGCGCCGCTGATCGCCGAGGAGAGCGACAAGCTCGTGGACGACGACGCGCTGACCCGCGAGGCGATCCGTGAGGTCGAGGATAACGGCATCGTCTTCCTCGACGAGATCGACAAGATCTGCGCCCGCGAGGGCCGTTCGGGCGCCGACGTCTCCCGCGAGGGCGTGCAGCGCGATCTGCTGCCGCTGATCGAGGGCACCACGGTGGCGACCAAGCACGGGCCGGTGAAGACCGACCACATCCTGTTCATCGCGTCCGGCGCCTTCCACGTCTCGAAGCCGTCCGACCTGCTGCCCGAGTTGCAGGGCCGCCTGCCGATCCGCGTCGAGTTGCAGCCGCTGACCGTCGAGGACTTCAAGCAGATCCTCACCGCCACCGAAGCCAGCCTCATCAAGCAGACGGTGGCGCTGATGGAGACGGAAGGCGTCACCCTCGACTTCACCGAGGACGCCATCGACGCGCTCGCCCGCGTCGCCGTCGAGGTGAACGGTTCGGTGGAGAATATCGGCGCCCGCCGCCTGCAGACCGTGCTGGAGCGGGTGATCGACGAGATCTCGTTCACCGCCACCGACCGCTCCGGCGAGACGGTGCCGATCGACGCGGCCTATGTGCGCGACCGGGTCGAGGATCTGGCCGCCAACGCCGATCTGAGCCGCTTCATTCTCTGACCGTGCGCGGACGCAACGCCGCGCCCGACATCGCCCTGCCGATCCTCGCCCTCCTGGCGGGGATGGTCTCGATCCAGAGCGGCGCCGCGCTCGCCAAGGGGCTGTTTCCGGTCGTCGGCGCGGCGGGCGTCACGTCGCTCCGCGTCGGCTTCTCGGCGCTGATCCTGCTCGCGGTCTGGCGGCCGTGGCGGCGCAGTCTTGAGCGGGGCGAGATCGGCGCCATTGCGCTCTACGGCGCGGCGCTCGGGCTCATGAACCTGTTGTTCTACCTGTCGCTCCGCACGATCCCGCTCGGCATCGCGGTGGCCATCGAGTTCACCGGTCCGCTGGCGGTGGCGTTGGCGGGTTCGCGCCGGGCACGCGACTTTGCCTGGATCGGACTCGCGGTGCTGGGGCTCGGCCTGCTGCTGCCGCTGGGCGAGACGAGCACCCTCGATCCGACGGGCGCGGCGTTGGCGCTGGGCGCGGGCCTGTGCTGGGCCGCCTACATCGTGTTCGGCCAGCGCGCCGGCCGGGCCGGCGGCGGCCGGGCGGTGTCGCTCGGTATGCTGGTCGCCGCCCACGTCGTCGCACCTGTGGGCCTCGTTGAGGCCGGCACCGACCTGTTCACCCCGGCGACGCTGGCGACGGGGCTCGTCATCGCCGTTCTGTCGAGCGCCCTGCCCTACTCGCTTGAAATGTTCGCCCTCACGCGCCTGCCCCGCCCGGCCTTCGGCGTGCTGATGAGCCTGGAGCCGGCCGTCGCGTCGGTGGCCGCCCTCGCCCTGCTCGGCGAGCGGCTGACCCCGGTGCAGGGTGGGGCCATCGCCTGCATCGTGGCGGCCTCGGCGGGGATCACGCTGGCGAACCGCAGGTCCGACAGTCGACGACAGGAGCCGAGCGACGTCGGGTGAACGCCGTGCTCCCGATCGAGCGTTGGGCCGCCTCTACCCTTCCCAAACCTGCCCCGGCCGTAGCGCCAGGAACCGCTCCGGTGGAAGCGCGGCCGCCGTCAGCGCTTCGCCCAGCGCCTCGACGGGGCGCTCGATGCCCTCGTCGGTGAGCTTGAACGTACCCCAATGGTGCCCGAGCGCCTGATCGGCGCCGAGCAGGCCCAGGGCCTCCACCGCGTCGGCGGGGTTCATGTGCTGGGGCTGCATGAACCATCGCGGCTCGTAGGCGCCGATGGGCAGGGTCGCGAGCCGGGGCGGGCCGAACCGGGCGCGGATCTCGCGGAAGAGCGCGCCGTCGCCGAGGCCGGTATCGCCGACATGGTAGTGCACGCCGCGCGGCGTCGTGAGCACGAAGGCGCACCACAGGGCCATGCGCCGGTCGTTGAAGCCGCGCGCCGACCAGTGGTTGGCCGGCGTCAGATGCACGGTGATGCCGGCGCCGAGATCGACCGACTCGCCCCAGTCGTGGGTCTCGACATGCATGGTCTCGTCGTAGCCGCGCAGGATCGCATCGTTGCCGAGCGGAGCGACGATCAGCGGCTGATGGTCCTGCCACAAGCGGGCGATCGTCGGTCCGTCGAGATGGTCGTAGTGGTTGTGCGTGATCAGCACCGCATCGATCGGCGGCAGGTCTGCATAGGCAATGCCCGGCGCGTTGACCCGCTTCGGCCCGGCGAAGCGGACCGGACTCGCGCGCTTGGCATAGACCGGATCGACCAGGATGTTGCGGCCCGCGACCTGGAACAGGTAGCTCGCATGTCCGATCAGGACGACGCGAAGTCCCTCGAACCGCTCCGGCGGCCTGTCCGCCGGAAACGGGCTCGGGAAGCTTGCCGGCCACGCCTCGGGCTTGCCGGTTCGGCGCCAGCGGGCGAGGTCGGAGAGCGACTTGTCGGGCGGCTGGTTCGGGGCGTGGAAGCGCAGCCCGTCGAAATGCGCGCTCTCGGGGCCGCGGTAATAGGGGTTCTTGTTCCGGCGATGCGCGGCGTAGCCGACACCCCCGAGGGTCATCACCGTGGCCGCGCTGGCGACCGTGAGCAGGCCACGCTTCTTCATACGGCCAAGATGGCCTGTCCGGTCCGCGGTTCAAGCGCGGCGCAGGGACTCACGAGCGCCAGCGCAGCTCCTGGCGGGTCAGGGGGTTGGCGAAGGGGCGGCTCTCGCGCGCCGCCTCCAGGGCCTCGCGCTTGAGGCGGAAATACCATTGCGAGGGCAGATCGCCCTGGCCGAGCAGCACCATGGTCGGCTTGCGGTCGAGGCCCGCCTGCGCGTGCTGGAGCACCTGCTGATCCTGGGTCAGGAACTGGCGCATCAGCGGCCGGGCGATCGGCTTCAGGAGGTTGAGCGCCGGCATGCTCCAATAGAGCGCGTTGGTCAGCATCGTCCGGTTGGGGCCCATCGGCGTGGCGAAGGTGTAGTTGGCCACGCGCTTCGTACCCGCCTTGATCCGCTCCAGCCGCACGCCGGGCAGGCGGAACTCGATCTCGACCTCCGGGGCGCCGCCGAGCAGGCGGTAGACCGGCGAACTCGTCGTGGTCGCGTGGCTCGTCATGACGAAGCCGTGCGGCACGGGCTGGAAGGTCTTCACCTTCTCCCGCAGCTCCTTCGAGGGCCGGAACCACCACGTGTCGTGGACGAAGGCGACATGGCCCGGATCGACGAGGCTCAGCGTCGTCAGGTCGAACGAGGCCTCGACCTCTAGTTCGAGCACGAGGCAGCCGGCCGGCTCGAAATCGAGGGAGGGCACCGCCGGCACGGCGCCGGGGTCGGAGGGGCCGAGATGCGGGTTGACCCAGAGGAAGCCCGCGCTCTCGACGATGGGGAAGCGCTGGACCGCGATGCGCGAGAAGTCCGAGGCGTCGTGCGCGGAGAGCGTCGGCACGTCGCGGCAACGCCCGTCGGTGCCGAAGCGCCAGCCGTGGAACGGGCACATCAGCGTGTCGCCGTCGAACTTGCCCTTGGACAAAGCCATGCCGCGATGGGGACAGCGGTCGCGCAGCGCGAACAGGCTGCCGTCCTTGGCCCGGCCGAGCACGACCTGCTCGCCGTTGAGCGCGACGGCCCGCATCTTTCCGCCCGCGACCGCCGAGGCGCGGCCGGCGCAGTACCAGGCGTTCGACAACGGCTCGCGCATGGCGCGCGGATCGAGGGCGTCGTCGGTAGAGATGCGCGGGGCGGTGGCGGAGGACATGATGTCTGAAGGGCCCGATGCTGACGGGCGCCCTCTTTAGGCTCCTCGCCGCCCGGCGGCCAGCGGCATGGGCGGAACCGCATGCTGCACCGCGGCGAGACAACGCACCGGATCAGCCGCCAAGGCTCTTTCGCACGGCGAAAATCACCCCTACCTTGGGCTCATCCGCAACGAACGAAAGGAGGTGATCCAGTGTCTCATTGTCATCAGCCGTCGCCGACGACCAAGACCTGGACTGTTGCCTCCGGCGTGTGCGCCTAACGCACCCGCGGGATATCAGCAGGTTTCGTCGGACTGACCGGTTCGACAATGGAAGGGCCGCCCCTCGGGGCGGCCCTTCGCATTTCTAATGTCTTGAGGACGGCTCAGCGGTGCTGAACCTGGAACAGCGGGGCGGCCAGGGCCTCGCAGCGGGCGCGCCAGAGATCGCGCTCGGTCCGCAGGTCGTCCATCTTGCCGACCTCTTCGGCGATGTGGGCGCGCAGCTCGCGGATCTCCTGGGCCAGGATGACCTGAAGCTCGTCGCGGCGCTCGGATTCCAGCCGCAGCCGAGCCTTCAGCATCATGTTCTCAGCCATGATCTCGGCGACGTCCTCGTCGGCAGCCTCAGCCGACTTTGCGGCGACGGAGACGAGGCGGGGCGACCAGCCGCTGTTGCGGGCCTCGGCGTCCGGCTCGGCGAGAGCGGGCTCCGCGCTGCGCGTCTCGACGGCAGGCGTGTCGGACATGGCGGTGCGCATGGTGGCGAGCCAATCACGCAGCGGCGCGGTGGCAGCGGGAGTCCGGAGACCGGGCTCGGGAGACGGGGCCTGTCGCGCGGGTTCCGACATCGGGAAGTCCTCGGGCACCTCCAGCGGTGCGTTGACGAGCATCAGACCCCAACATGCTTAACGAAGAGTAAAGCTTAACCATCCGCTTACGTCCGTTTCGGGTACAGTCCCGCATCGGTCAGCGGGCAACCCCTCCGTCGGGATCGCCCCAGGAAACGGGCTTGGGATTGACTTGGGGCGGGCCAGGGCCTATCCGCCCGGCTCCATTTCGACGTTCGAACGTCACGATGAGCCGCCGACCGGCCCGAGGGGCCGGAGGTCAACGTCCGACAGCGCGTGTGCGCCCTCGGGCGCCCTTGTCGTTGCCGGGCGTACGCCGAAGCGTCAAACGAGCCCTGCCATGGCGCCCGCGAGCGACACCACCCTTCGCATCGAGGATGCGGTCAACGACCTCTGCCCGTGGTCGGGCAAGCCGATCGTGCCCGAGGCGCTGACCCTCTACAACGGTGCGGTGGTTGGTTTCTGCGATGCGGCGTGCCGGGACAAGTTCGCCCGCGCGGTGGCCTCCTTCGAGGATGCGCTCCGCGCGCGCCGCGTGGCCAATGCCGGCCTTCACCAGTAGCCCAGGCTGACGCGACACATGTTCGAAGGCCTTTCCGACCGCCTTTCCGGTATCCTCTCCGGCCTGACACGCCGCGGCGCCCTGACGGAAGCCGACGTCACCGCGGCCATGCGCGAGGTGCGCCGCGCGCTGCTCGAAGCCGACGTGGCGCTGGAGGTGGTGCGCTCGTTCACCGATAAGGTGCGCGAGAAGGCGGTGGGCGCCGTCGTGCTCAAGTCGGTGACGCCCGGCCAGATGGTCGTGAAGATCGTCAACGACGAGCTCATCGCGATGCTCGGCACCGATGCCAGCGTCGTCGATCTCAACGCCCCGGCCCCCGTCGCCATCCTCATGGTCGGCCTCCAGGGCTCGGGCAAGACGACCACCACGGCCAAGATCGCCCGGCGGCTGAACCAGCGTGACAAGCGCCGGGTGCTGCTCGCCTCCCTCGACACGCGGCGTCCCGCGGCGATGGAGCAGTTGGCGGTGCTCGCCAAGCAGGTCGAGGTCGAGAGCCTGCCGATCGTCGCCGGTCAGTCGGCGGTACAGATTGCCAAGCGTGCCATGGAAGCCGCCCGCCTCGGCGGGTTCGACGTGGTCATGCTCGACACCGCCGGCCGCACCACGGTCGACGAGGGCCTGATGAACGAGGCCGCCGAGGTCAAGGCGGCGACGAAACCCCACGAAGTCCTGCTGGTGGCCGACGCGCTCACCGGTCAGGACGCGGTCAACACCGCGCGCGCCTTCGACGAGCGCCTCGGCGTCACCGGGATCGTGCTGACCCGCATGGACGGCGATTCCCGCGGCGGCGCGGCGCTCTCCATGCGCGCCGTCACCGGCAAGCCGATCAAGCTCGTCGGCGTCGGCGAGAAGGTCGATGCGCTGGAGGAATTCCACCCGCAGCGGGTGGCCAACCGCATCCTCGGCATGGGCGACATCGTTTCGCTCGTCGAGAAGGCGGCCGAGACCATCGACCACGAGCAGGCCCTGCGCACCGCCGAGAAGATGCGGAAGGGCAAGTTCGACCTCGAAGACCTGTCGATGCAGCTCGCCCAGATGGAGAAGATGGGCGGCATCGGCGGCCTGATGGGGATGCTGCCCGGCATGGGGCAGATGAAGAAGCAGGTCGAGGGCGCCAACCTCGACGAGAAGATGTTCAAGCGCCAGCGCGCCATCATCTCCTCGATGACGCCGGGCGAGCGCAAGAACCCCGATCTGCTCAAGAACAGCCGCAAGAAGCGCATCGCGGCGGGTTCCGGCGTCAAGGTCGAGGAGATCAACAAGCTCCTCAAGATGCACCGGACCATGGCCGACATGATGAAGGCGATGGGCTCGGGCAAGCGCGGCGGCATCGGCCAGGCGCTCGGCAACATGTTCGGTCTGGGCGGCGGCATGCCGGGCGGGTTGCCGGGTGGCATGAAGCTGCCGCCGGGCATGCCGGAGCCGACGCCGGAGCAGATCGCCGAGATCGAGAAGCAGTTCGGCGGCAAGCTGCCGCCGATGCCGGCGGGGCTCGGGGCCGGAAAGATGCCAGGCCTGCCGGGTTTGGGCGGACCGAAGATGCCGGGGCTGGGCGGCTTCCTGCCGGGTAAGAAGAAATGACAATCTTGTCCGCGCAAGGAATCGATCCCGAGCTGGCAAGCCTGCGCGAGAGCATCGACAACTTCGATGCCGCGCTCATCCATCTGCTCGCCGAACGCTTCCGCTGCACCCAGCGGGTCGGCGAGTTGAAGGCCCGCAAGGGTCTGCCTCCCTCCGATCCGGATCGGGAGGCCCGTCAGGTCAAGCGCCTGAGAAATCTCGCGGTCGAAGCCAAGCTCGACCCCGATTTCGCCGAGAAATTCCTCGCCTTCGTGGTCAAGGAAGTCATTCGGCACCACCGGACGATCGCCGAAAGCGTCGATCAGAACACTACCGCGAAACCCGACACCGAAAGGAACGACTGATGTCCCTCAAGATCCGTCTCACCCGTGGCGGCGCCAAGAAGCGCCCGTACTACCGCATCGTCATCGCCGATGCCCGCGCCCCGCGCGACGGCCGCTTCATCGACAAGGTCGGCGCCTACGACCCAATGAAGGCCAAGGACGATCCGGCCCGGATCGTGCTCGACAACGAGAAGATCCAGTCCTGGCTCGCCAAGGGCGCGCAGCCGACCGACCGCGTCCTGCGCTTCCTCGACGCCGCCGGCCTCGCCAAGCGCCCGACCCGCAACAACCCGCAGAAGGCCGAGCCGGGCGAGAAGGCCAAGGAGCGCGCCGCCAAGCGCGCCGAGAAGGCTGCCGCCCCGGCCGAAGACGCCGCGGCGTAAGCCAGGCCGTCCTTCCCCACGACGGATCCCGGGCTCGCCTGGGATCCGCTCCGGTCCGCCCCAGCCGGGCGGACCCGGCTTGGTCCGGGGCGGGACATCTGACCGATCGAGACAGGCAGACTGCATGGCCCGCCGCCCCGGATCCTCATCGCGCGGACCTGCGCGGTCCGACCGCCTCCCTACGGAGGCCGTCACCTCAGCCCGTAAGCCGCACGCCGCCGCTCCCACCCCGCCCGCCTCCCCCGATCCGGGGCTTGTCCTGCTCGGCGAGTTCGGCCGGCCGCACGGGCTGCACGGCGAAGTCCGGCTGAAATCCCATACCAGCGAGCCCCTAGCGATCGCGGGCTACGGTCCGTTGCACGCCTCCGACGGGCGCACCCTCGAACTCGCCAATGTCCGGCCCGCCGCCGGTAGCTCCCCCGACCTGCTGATCGTGCGGGTGAAGGGCGTGGACGACCGCACCGGCGCCGAAGCCCTCAACCGCGTCACCCTCGCCATCGCCCGCGAGCGTCTGGGCGAGGTGGAGGACGAGGACGAGTTCTTCCTCACCGACCTGATCGGCCTCACCGTCGAGGACGGCGCCGGGACGGTGATCGGCACCATCGTGGCGGTGCCGAATTTCGGCGGCGGCGACCTGCTCGAGATCCGCCCGGCGGCCGGCGGCCCGACCGCGCTCCTGCCCTTCACCAAGGCGTTCGTGCCGAGCCTCGACATCGCCGGCGGAAAAGTCGTCGCCGACCCGCCCGACGACCTGTTCGCCCCGCCGGGGCCGAAGCCCGCCGACGATCCAGGCTGATCACCGATCAGCGTGTGCCCGCCTCCATCGCGACGCGGGCGAGGCGGATCGGTTCGGACGACAGCGCCAGGGGCCCATCGAAGGGGCGCTCATGCATCGCGATCACGCTGAGCGTCGTCACCATCGCGGCGGAGAACAGCGCAAGCGTCGTCGCTTGCGCGAACGGGCGCTCGCAATGGACGAGGGCGATCGATGTCAGCGTCAGGACGGCGAGTACGAGTAGCGTCAGCCACTTGCTCTCGTCGCTGCGCGCGGCGCTGAGGGCGAGACGCTCGCTACGGGCCGAGCGGAGTTGCATCACCGCTTCGAGAAGGGCCGCATAGGTCGCCTCGCCCGCCTCCGCGGCCGTGCGCGGGTCGGCCGCCGTCTGAAGCAGGCGCCCGAGCGCTTGGCCGACGGCCGGGGCCGAGGCGCCGTCCGCGGCCATGGAGGGCCACTCCTCCTTCACGACGGCATCGAGATAGGCGAACAGCGAGGTGCGCAGGCCGCTCATGTCCGGCGCGGAGGCGATGCTGAGATCGTAGACCGCGAGCGCGTGCGACCGCTCGGCCTGGACCACGCGGCTGGCCTGCCGCTGGCGCTCCCAGGCATCGTTGGCGACGAAGCCCGTCAGCAGCGAGAGCAGCACCGCGATCACGCCGATATAGGGCGGCACGATTCCGGTCGCGAGCAGGCGCATCCCCGACCGCGTCCACGGCAGGTTCGAGAGCAGGCTCAACAACAGACAGAGCGCGAGGAAGACGCCCGAGAGGAGGGTGAACATCAACCAGACGGGTTGGTCGAGCCAGAGGTCGAGGATCATTGCCGAGCGGATTATGAGGACGGGCCGGCAGCGTGGCCGGCCAACCCCTCCGATTCGGTAAAGACGCCTTAGCGCCTTTCGCGCGTGGTCTCGTCCCGGCAGGGGCGGATCGTCTCCGGTGCCGGCCGCCGATCCGGTGATGGCGCCTCGAAGACGGCGAGATAGCCGACCCCGCCCTTCAGCCGCGTCATCGACACCTCGCGGTAGCCGACAGCTGCGAGTTCGCAGCGCAGGAGTTTCGGCGGCGTGCCGTGACGCGAGGGGATCGCATCGGCATCGACGATCCCGACCCGGCCGCCGGGTTTCATCGCGGCGGCGAGGTTCCAGAGCAGGCCGAAGGGCTGGGCGATCTCGTGGTACATGTGGACCAGCACCGCCGCATCGACCGAGCCGGGCGGCAGGCGCGGGTCGTGCGCCTCGCCGCGCACCACGGTGACGTTGGACAACCCCGATTCCGCGAGCCGGCGCTCCAGATCGGCGAGGTAATCCGGCGTGATGTCCTGCGCAAGGATGCGCCCCTGCGGGCCGACGCGGGAGCTCAGACGGAACACGTAGTAGCCGCTGCCCGCGCCGATATCGGCCACCGTCTCGCCGGGGGCGATCCGCATCAGGCGGGCGACCTGCCCCACCTCGTCCGCCTTGTCCCGCTCCCGCTCATGCGCCCATTGCGGCGCGACGATCTCGGCGACCGGGCGATCCGGCCTCGGGAATCGCTCGGACGGCGCGCCGGGAGGCGCGAGCGGCTCGGCCGCGAGGGCCGGAAGCGACAGGAGAACGAGGGCGGCGTCAAAGCGGATCATGCCGGCTTTCAACGCACGAATGCGCGGAACGCACCGGCCGGGGCGAACCTTCGCGAATATGCCCCGTTCAGTCGAGGCAGGTCCGAACCCAGGCGCGAACGAGAACCCCATGCACAACCCGATTCTTCGCCCTCCCTTCCTTCGCCACGCGATCCTCGCGGCTTCCGCCGCCCTAGCGCTGACGCTCCTACCGGCGAGCCTCGCCCAGGCCCAGGGTATGCCCGGCGCGACGGTCGGGCTGCCTATGGGCTCGCCCGATCCGTTCGGCCTCTCCACGGTGAACCGGCCGTCCGGATATTCCGCGGAGCCCTACGCCGAGCCCGGCATGGACCCGGCCGCGCGCAGCATTCGCCCGCGCCCGCAACTGCGGCTCAAGAGCCATCGCAATTCCGCACCGAAGCGGCGGGCACCGATGGCTCGGCGCTGACCGTCGCGTCGGCACCTTCGTTTTCCAGGGGCCGACGCTCACACTGCTTAACGAGGCTCCGGCGGGTCGCCTCCGTTGACCGGCCCGCCCGCCGCCGCCATCAAGCGGCATGAGCGAGCCCATTCTCCCCGGCGCGGCGGCCCCCTGGCGGGCCACCGTCCTGACCCTTTACCCGGAGATGTTTCCCGGCCCGCTGGGCCATTCGCTGTCGGGGGACGCGCTCGGCCGGGGGACGTGGAGCCTGGAGCCGCGTCAGATCCGCGAGCACGGGCTCGGCCGGCACCGCAGCGTCGACGACACGCCGGCCGGCGGCGGGGCCGGGATGGTGCTGCGCTGCGACGTGCTCGGGGCCGCCATCGATGCCGCGGCGCCGACGGACGATCCCCGCCCCCGCCTCCTGATGTCCCCGCGCGGAAGGCCGCTGACGCAGGACCGCGTGCGGGCGCTGGCCGAGGGGCCGGGCGCCATCATCGTCTGCGGCCGCTTCGAGGGCGTGGACGAGCGGGTGATCGAGGCGCGCGCGTTGGAGGAGGTCTCGATCGGCGACTACGTGCTCTCAGGCGGCGAGATCGCGGCCGTGGTGCTCATCGACGCCTGCGTGCGCCTGCTGCCCGGCGTGATGGGCAAGCACGCCTCGGGCGTCGAGGAGAGCTTCGAGGGCGGCCTGCTCGAATACCCGCACTACACTCGGCCCCGAGAATGGGAGGGCCGGACGATTCCCGACGTGCTGATGGGCGGCAACCACGCCGCCATCGCCCGCTGGCGGGCAGAGCAGAGCCGTGCGCTGACGCAGGCGCGCCGCCCCGACCTGCTGGAGCGGGGCGAACCTTAGATGGAACTTCACCACATCTATTCTTCCGGCAACTGAACGATCGTTCTGTCACCGGCAGCACACACGGCGCTGAATGCAGCAATGGCCGCTTGCATTGTGGCGCGTGATCCGTCATCTCCAGCGGCGGGACACCTCCCCCCAACGGGAGGCAACCATCTGGAAGGATGGATGACATGACGGCTCAAATGCCCGCCGCGCGTCCGCGCGTGCCTTATTTCTCGTCCGGCCCCACGACCAAGCGTCCCGGCTGGAGCCTCGATGCCCTCTCCGGTGCCGCGCTCGGCCGCTCGCACCGCTCGGCCGTCGGCAAGGCCAAGCTCGCCGAAGCCATCGAGCTGACCCGCAAGGTTCTGCGCATCCCCGCCGATTACCGTATCGGCATCGTCCCCGGCTCCGATACCGGTGCCGTCGAGATGGCGATGTGGTCGATGCTCGGGCCGAAGCCCGTCGAGGTGATGGCCTGGGATTCGTTCGGTGCCGAGTGGGTCACCGACGCGCTCAAGGAACTCCGGATCGACCCGAAGGTGCATGTCGGCGAGCACGGCATCCTGCCCAAGCTCGACGCGATCGACACCAAGAACAACGACGTCGTCTTCACCTGGAACGGCACCACCGCCGGCGTGAAGGTCCCGCACGCCGACTGGATCGCCGACGACCGCGAGGGCGTCACCATCTGCGACGCGACCTCGGCCGCCTTCGCGATGCCGCTGCCGTGGGACAAGCTCGATGTCGTCACCTATTCCTGGCAGAAGGTGATGGGCGGCGAGGCCGCGCACGGCATGCTGATCCTCTCGCCGCGCGCCGTGGCGCGCCTCGAGAGCCACACGCCGGCTTGGCCAATCCCGAAGGTGTTCCGCCTGACCAAGGGCGGCAAGCTGCTCGAGGGCATCTTCAAGGGCGAGACCATCAACACGCCCTCCATGCTCGCGGTCGAGGATTACATCGACACCCTGAATTGGGCGCAGAGCATCGGCGGCCTCGACGCGCTGCATGCGCGGGCGGACGCCAATGCGCGGGTGATCCACGATTGGGTGGCGCGCACCCCCTGGATCGGCCACCTCGCGGTGGACCCGGCGACCTACTCGAACACGGGCGTCTGCCTCGTGATCACCGACTCGGACGTGCTCGCCAAGGGCGATGCCGCGGTGAAGGCGTTCGCCGCCGCCCTCGTCACGCGGCTGGAAAAAGAAGGCGTCGCCTTCGACTTCGGTGCCTACCGCGACGCGCCGGCCGGCCTGCGCATCTGGTGCGGGGCCACCGTAGAGGCGTCCGACCTCGCGGCGCTCACCCCCTGGCTCGACTGGGCCTTCGCCCAGGAGAAGGCGGCGCTCGCCGCCGCGGCGGCCTGAGGGTCTGAGACGTCATGATGGCCGGTCGCGAGACCGGCCATTTGCTTATTGACGCGCTCCAGCGATCCGCCGGTGAATGTCCCGCGCGACGCGGCGACCGGCCATGCCTCCGTGCGAGGCAGCGATCCTGCGCGCCCGCATGATGCGAGGTGCTTCCCGTGCCTAAGCTCACCCAGACCAGGCCCAAGGTCCTCATCACCGACGCCCTGTCCGACGCCGCCGTCCAGATCTTCCGCGATCGCGGCATCGAGGTCGATTTTCAGCCCGGCCTCGGCAAGGACAAGGAGGCGCTGGCCGCCGTCATCGGCCAATATGACGGGCTCGCCATCCGCTCCGCCACCAAGGTGACGGACAAGCTGCTGGCGCAAGCCACCCGGCTGAAGGTGATCGGCCGCGCCGGTATCGGTGTCGACACCATCGATGTGCCGGCCGCGACCGCCAGGGGCGTGATCGTGATGAACACGCCGTTCGGCAATTCAATCACCACCGCCGAGCACGCCATCGCCTTGATCTTCGCGCTCGCCCGCCAGATCCCGGCGGCGGACGCCTCCACCCAGGCCGGCAAGTGGGAGAAGAACCGCTTCATGGGCGTCGAGCTGACGGCCAAGACGCTCGGCGTCGTCGGCTGCGGCAATATCGGCGCCGTGGTCGCCGACCGGGCGATCGGGCTCAAGCTGAAGGTGATCGCCTACGATCCCTTCCTGACGCCGGAGCGCGCCTTCGAGATCGGCGTCGAGAAGGTCGAACTCGACGAATTGCTGGCGCGGGCCGACATCATCACCCTGCACGTGCCGCTCACCGACAAGACCCGCAACCTCCTCTCGGAAGAGAACCTCGCCAAGACCAAGCGCGGCGTGCGCATCGTCAACTGCGCCCGCGGCGGACTCGTCGATGAGATCGCGCTGCGTGCCGCCCTCGATTCCGGCCATGTCGCGGGCGCGGCCCTCGACGTGTTCGTGACCGAGCCGGCGATCGAGAACCCGCTCTTCGGCCACCCGAACGTGATCTGCACGCCGCATCTCGGCGCCGCGACCTCCGAGGCGCAGGAGAACGTGGCGCTCCAGATCGCCGAGCAGATGGCGGATTACCTCCTCAGCGGCGCCATCACCAACGCGATCAACTTCCCCTCGATCTCGGCCGAGGAGGCGCCGCGCCTCAAGCCGTTCGTCGCCCTGTGCGAAAAACTCGGCTCGTTCCTGGGCCAGCTCACGGAAGCGCCGATCAAGGGCATCCGCATCACCTACGAGGGTGCGGTGGCCGGGATGAACACCCGGGCGCTGACCTCGGCAGCGGTGACCGGCGTGCTGCGCCCGATCCTGCAAGAGGTGAACATGGTCTCGGCCCCCGTGATCGCGCGGGATCGTGGGATCGTCATCGACGAGATCAAGCGCGAGGGCGGGGCCAGCGACTACGAATCGGTGGTGCGCATCACCGTGGACGCCGAGGACATGCCGCGCGACGCCGCCGGCACCGTCTTCAACGACGGCAAGCCGCGCGTCATCGAGATCCGCGGCATCAACATCGACGCCCCCCTTCGCGCCGCTGATGCTCTACGTGCGCAACCACGACAGGCCGGGCTTCGTCGGCAGCTTCGGCACCGTGCTCGGCGAGGCCGGCGTCAACCTCGCGACCTTCGCGATGGGCCGCGAGGCCGAGGGCGGCAACGCCATCGCCTTCGTGGCGGTCGATGCCGAGGTCTCTCCCGAGGTTCTGAAGGCGATCGAAGCGATCCCACAGGTGAAACGTGTCTGCCCCGTACGCTTCTGAGGCCGGCAAGCCCCCGGCTAAGGCCGGCAAGCCCCCGGCTGAGGCCGGCAAGCCCCCGGCTGAGGCCAGCAAGGCCCCGGCGGACGATCCCGACCGCCCCCTCGACCGTGACGGCACGGCGCCCCGCGCGCCGTCCCCCCTCCCCCCTGACCAAGAGGATCGCGCGATGGCCCGCAAATTCACCGTTCGCTGCGCCTGGGACGAGGCGGCCGGCGTCTTCTTCGTGCACGACTCGCCGGTGCCGGGCCTCGCCACCGAGGCGCCGACCATGCCGGCCCTGCTGTGCAAGCTGCCCGGCATGATCCGCGACCTGCTCGGCCTCGACGACGGCGCCTATCTCGACATTTACGTCGAACGGGTGAAGCGCTGAAAACGCCGTCGAAAGACGGCCTCGGACGACTTGACCAGCCGGGGCCATCCTGCCGACACACTCGCGCGATGAGACATCGTCAGGCATCGCTCCGGACGGCCCTGGCCGCGGCCGAGCCGATGCTCTCACGCGCGAGCACACCATGAAGATCGACGGCCGCCCCTACCGCACCATCTTCCCCCGAGGCCGACGGTGATGCCGTCATGGTCATCGACCAGACCCGGCTGCCCTTCGCCTTCGAACTCAAGCGGCTGGCGAGCCTCGACGATGCCGCGGTGGCGATCCGCACCATGGTGGTGCGCGGCGCGCCGCTGATCGGCGTCACCGCCGCCTACGGCATGGCGCTGGCCATGCGGAAGGATGCGAGCGAGGCGGGGATCGAGCGGGCCTCCGCGACGCTCGCCGCGACCCGGCCGACCGCGATCAACCTGCGCTGGGCGCTCGACCGGATGGCCGCCGTGCTGCGCCGCGCCCCGGAATCGGCGCGTGAGGCGCTGGCCTTCACGGAGGCCGCTGCCATCGCCGACGAGGACGTCGCGAGCTGCCGCGCCATCGGCGAGCACGGTGCCAAGATCCTGTCCGAGATCGCCGCGAAGAGGGATGGACCGGTCAACGTGCTGACCCATTGCAACGCCGGCTGGCTCGCCACGGTCGATTGGGGCACAGCGCTGGCGCCGATCTACGTCGCGCACGATGCCGGCGTGCCGGTCCACGTCTTCGTGGACGAGACCCGGCCGCGCAACCAGGGCGCGGCGCTCACCGCCTTCGAACTCAACGCCCACGGCGTGCCGCACACCGTGATCGCCGACAATGCCGGCGGCCACCTAATGCAGCACGGGCAGGTCGATGTCTGCATCGTCGGCTCGGACCGCACCACGGCGTCGGGCGACGTCTGCAACAAGATCGGCACCTATCTGAAGGCGCTGGCCGCCACCGACAACCGCATCCCGTTCTACGCGGCGCTGCCGTTCTCGACGATCGACTGGACCTTGTCCGACGGGGTGCGCGACATCCCGATCGAGGAGCGCGACGCCCGCGAGGTCACCCATCTCACCGGCCGCACCGACGACGGTGCTTTCGCCACCGTCGCCGTGGTCTCACCGGGAAGCCCGGTGGCCAACCCGGCCTTCGACGTGACGCCCGCCCGCCTCGTCACCGGCATCATCACCGAACGCGGCGTCTGCGACGCCTCCGAGGACGGCTTGGCCAGGCTCTATCCGGAGCGACGCCGGGCCGCCTGACGAACGGACCGTCAGTCCTTCAGCGGATCGTGGCCCCAGTTCATCAGCGACAGCCGCCAGGGTGAGTCCTCGGTCTTGGACTTGTCCTCGGGCCCGCCCTGTTTGAGGTGACGGTTCACGTAGCCCACCACCTTCTTCATGTGAGCGTAGTCGTCGTCGCTGAGGTCGGCCTTCTTCTTGTGAAGGATCTCGACGATGCGCCGGCCCTCTTTGTGGCCGGTGGCCTCGCCGCCGTCCTTCTTCTGGCCGACCGACTGGCTCTCGTCGGTCTCCAGGAATTTTTCGAGGGCCGAGGCGGTCATGTTCACCGCGCCCTTGAAGTCCTTCCAGATGGTCTCGTGATCGTCTTTCTCAGCCATGGCGCCCCTCGTCCTCCCGCTATCGTCGGGGCGAGAACGGGGGCGTTTCGGACGCGGTTCCGGCCTCACGCCGGCTGCGCGCTTGGGACGCGCGGGCGGCCGGCGCTCAGCCGCCGCCAGCGGATCACCAGCGCCACCGAGACCACGAGAAGGCCGGCGCAGAAACCCGCCCAGATCCCGCGTCCGCCCATGCCCGCGCCCCAGGCGAGCGCCGCCCCGAGCGGCACTCCGATGCCCCAGTAGCCGAACAGCGCGATCAGCATCGGCACCTTGGTGTCCTGCAAGCCGCGCAAGGCGCCCAGCGCCACCGACTGCACGCCGTCCGAAATCGCGAACAGCGCCGAGAAGATCAGGAATCCGGCGGCGACGGGATAGACTTGGGCCGCGCCCGGCGCCTCGGCGTCGAGGAACAGGTTGATCAGCGTGTGCGGAGCGAAAAAGCTGCGCCAGCGCGCAGGCCACCATGAAGCCGAAGCCGAGCCAGAGCGCGACAGCGCCCGCGCGGCGCAGGCCCGCCCGGTCCGCGGCGCCATAGGCGCGGCCGACCCGCACCGTCGCCGCCTGCCCGATGCCGTTGGGTACCATGAAGCAGGTCGCCGCGATCTGCAGCGTGATCGCGTGGGCGGCGAGCGGCAGCGTGCCGAAGGTGCCCATCGCCACCGTGGCCGCCTCGAACAACCCGGCCTCGGCGATGCCCGCTACACCCATCGGCAGGCCGACCCGCACGACGCGGGCGAAACGCTCGGCATCGAAGCGCCAGAGGCGGGCGAACATGCGGTGGCGGCGGAGGCCCCCGTCGAGCCGGATCACCGCGACCAGGGCAGCGATCGCCAGGAACTCAGTGATCACGGTGCCGAGCGCGACGCCGACGATGCCGAGGTCCGTCGGGCCGAAGGCGAAGAAGGCCCCGAGCGCGATGTTGAGCGGAAGCGCGGCAAGGCTCACGGCGAGCGGCGGCCCCGGGCGCTGGAGCGCGGCGAGCGCGCCCTTCAGCACCATGAAGGCGAGGGCCGGGAACATCCACCATTGCAGCACCCGCATATAGGCGCCGGCCTCGCGGGCGACGGCCGGCTCCTGGTGGAGCGCGAGCAGCAGCCCTTCCGTGAACCAGAGCCCCGGCATCAGTGCGAGCGTGACGAGGAAGCCGACCCACAGGCCCGCCCGGACCGTGCGCCGCACCTCGTCCGCCCCCGCGCCCGCCGCCCGCCCGACGGCCTCCGCGACGAGGGGGTGCCACCGCGGAGGTGAGGCCGATGCCGCCGATGAACAGCAGCAGGTAGAGGCTGGTGGCGAGCGCGCCCGCGGCGATGGGCTCGGCGCCGAGCCGGCCGAGCAGCACCGCGTTCGAGGCGACCAGACCGTGCTGGGCGAGGTTGATGAGGACGAGCGGCGCCGACAGTTTCAGTGTCGCGCGCAGCTCGTCGAGCCAGGGCGAAGCCGGCGGCCGCCCGAGGGCGCCGGCCGCGAGGCTCGGTGAAGACGTCACGTGTTCTCAGCTCCGTTCGTTCGCTCAGGAGGCCGGAGCCGGCGCCCGATCCCCCAGGAAGCCGCCGGACTGGCGCCGCCACAGGTCGGCGTAGAGCCCGCCCCGGCGGATCAGTTCGGCGTGGGTGCCCTCCTCGACGATCCGGCCGCTGTCGATCACGATCAGCCGGTCGAGCGCGGCGATGGTCGAGAGCCGGTGGGCGATGGCCAGCACGGTCTTGTCGCCCATCAGCGTGTCGAGCGCCTCCTGGATCGCCGCCTCGACCTGGCTGTCGAGGGCACTCGTCGCCTCGTCGAGGATCAGGATCGGCGCGTCCTTCAGGATGACGCGGGCAATCGCGATGCGCTGGCGCTGCCCGCCCGAGAGCTTCACCCCGCGCTCGCCGACATGGGCGTCGTAGCCGCGCCGGCCCTTGTGGTCCACGAGGTCGAGGATGAACTCGTGGGCATGCGCCAGCCGCGCCGCCTGCTCGATCTCGGCGTCGGTGGCATCCGGGCGGCCGTAGCCGATATTGTCGCGGATCGAGCGGTGCAGCAGCGAGGTGTCCTGGCTGACCATGGCGATGGCTTGGCGCAGGGAATCCTGCGTCACCCCGGCGATGTCCTGCCCGTCGATCAGGATGCGACCGCCCTCGACATCGTGCAGGCGCAGCAGCAGCGCGGTGATGGTGCTCTTGCCCGCGCCGCTGACGCCGACGAGCCCGACCTTCTCGCCGGGACGGATCTGGAACGATAGGTCCTCGATGATGCTGGCATCGCCCCGCCCGTAGTGGAAATCCACGTTCTCGAAGCGGATCTCGCCGCCGGTGACCTGCAGCGTCTTCGCATCGGGCGCATCGGTGAGGCCGTGCGGACGGGCGATGGTCTGCATGCTCTCCTGAATCACGCCGACATTCTCGAACACGCCGCGCACGGTCTGCATCACCCAGCCCGACATCGCCATCAGCCGCAGGATCAGCGCGAGGCCGGCCGAAGCTTCGCCGGTCGTCAGCGCACCGCGCTGCCACAGCGCGAAACAGACGGCCGCGGTGGCGAACAGGAGCAGGCTGTTGAGCCCCGCCAGCAGGCTCGTCGTCAGCGTGGTGAGCCGGAACTGGTGGAGATAGGCGCGCGTGTGGGTATCGACCGCATCGCGCACGGTGGCGCGCTCCTCGCGGTCGCGGGCAAACAGCTTGACGGTGAGGATGTTGGTGTAGCTGTCGACCACCCGGCCGATCAGGGTCGAGCGGGTCTCGGCGGTGAGGTGCGAGCGCTTGCGGGCGCGTGGCACGAACCACGCCGTCAGCCCGGCATAGGCCACCACCCAGAGGACGACGGGAAGCGCCAGCCAGCCGGAGATCGAGGAGAACAGCCCGATTGCGGTGACCGCGTAGATCGCCACGTAGAGCAGCGTGTCGATGAACACGACGGCGAGTTCGCGCACCGCCGGCCCGACCTGCACCGTGCGGTTGGCGAGCCGCCCGGCGAAATCCGCCTGGAAGTACGAGAGCGAGTGCCCCAGCGTGTAGAGGTGGGTGCGCCAGCGGATCTGGTTGGTCGATTGCGGCACGATGAGCTGGTTCGAGGCCAGCTCATGCAGGAAGGCCGCCAGCGGGCGCACCACGAGGAGCAGCAGCGCGGCGAGCGTCAGCGGCACGGCGTTGTCGCTCAGCACGGTGGTGCGGTCGGCCGCGTTCATCAGGTCGATGAACCAGCGCATGAGCAGGTAGAGCGATGCCTCGATGCCGCCCGCGACCACGGCGATGACGAACAGGGCCAGCAGCGCGAAGCGGATCGGCCGCAGATAGAACCCTGCGAAGCCGAGCACCGTCTTCGGCGGCACGCGCCGGTCGTCGAAGGGCGCGAACGGATCGATGCGGCGCTCGAGCCAATCGAGGAACATGTTTTTTGTGAGACCAAGCGAGGAATGAGAGGCTGAGGTAAGCCTCCTTGACGCCGGGCCAACCCCGCGCCCATGCCGCAGGCAAGACCCTGCCCTGTCTCACCCTGACCCCGCCCCTTCGCAATCCCTCCCCCGCCGATGCTGCGCCTCGCCCTCTACCAGCCCGACATCCCGCAGAACACGGGCACGATGCTGCGCATGGCTGCCTGCCTCGGGATCGCCCTGGAGATCATCGAACCGGCGGGTTTCGACGTGTCCGACCGGCACCTGCGCCGCTCGGGGCTCGACTATCTCGACCACGTCGCGATCACCCGGCACCGTTCCTGGGACGCCTTCGAGGCGTGGCGGCGCGAGACCGGTATCCGCCTCGTTCTCGCCACCACCACCGGCTCGGTGCCCTACACCCAGCACGCGTTCCGCGACGGCGACTGCCTGCTGATGGGCCGTGAATCCGCCGGCGTGCCGGAAGCGGTTCACGCGGCGGCCGATGCCCGCGTGGTGGTGCCGATCCGGCCGGGCCTGCGCTCACTCAACGTTGCAGTCTGCGCCGCGATGATGCTGGGCGAGGCGATCCGGCAAGTGGGATGAAGGGCAGGTGATCAGGTGAGGCCGAGCGCGTCCGCTGCACCCGCTGATGGCCGCTGACGCCAAGGGGCCCGGCTGCGTTCGGAGCGGATGGGCAGAGCCTGCCTCGGAGCCGCACGGCTACGTTGCCCCCCTGCGACAAGGGCCCTCCCTCTATTGCAAATGTTAACTCAGATTTCACGAGGGGCGTTGCTGAATAAGTTTTGGGCATTTTGCCGAATTCTAGGTTCGTTCAATGAACGTTTTCAGCAACGCGAAGCTATTAGTTAAAATTGCATTACCATTCGCATTGACTCTGATCATCAGCGCCGGCCTGATCGTCTACGCCCGCGACGTGATGCGCGGCCTTTCGGAACAGACCGCCCGGATCGTCGACGTCCAGGCCGTGCGCCTCGATGCGCTGTTGCATATGCGGGGCGGCATCACCGAGGCCGCGGTGATGGACCGCAACATGTTGCTCGAGAGCGATCCGCAGAACAAGGCTCGCTTCCGGACGCGCCAGCAGGCCGGCATGACCGAGGCGCGGGAGGGCGCCGAGCGGCTTCTCACCTTGGCCGACACGCCCGAGCGGCGGGCCGCCAACGAGGCCGTGCGGCGCGATATCGAGAGCTTCTTCGCGACGCTCGATCGCGTCTACGACCTCGGCCTGCGTCAGCAGGGGGACGAGGCCTTCCGGATCGCGCGGGATGTCGGCATCCCGGCGCGGCTCAAGCTGAACGAATGGATGCAGAACCGCTCCACGCTGCTGGCCAGCGAGCTTGCCGCGGCGAAGGTGAAGGCAACGGACGACGCCGATCGCGGCACCGCCATGCTCATCAGCTTCGCGGTCGTGGGCCTGCTGGGAGCGATGGCGCTGGCCGGTTCGATCGTCGTGCTCTCGATCACCCGCCCGCTCGGAAGCCTGGTGGGCGTCCTCCAGCGGATGGCGCGCGGCGAGATCGAGGCCGAGATCAAGGAGGCCGCCCGCGGCGACGAGATCGGTGCGGTCGGCCGGGCCGTCGAGGGCATCAAGGCCATGGTGGCCCGCAAGGCGGCCGAGGAGGCCGAGGTGCGTCGGCGCGCGGATGAAGCTGCAGCGGCCGAGCGCAAGCGCACGTTGGTCGAACTGGCCGACGGCTTCGAGGCAGCGGTCGGCGGCATCGTCGGCATGGTGTCCGCCTCGGCGACCGAGCTGCAGGCCACCGCCCAGCAGATGACCGCAACCGCCACCGAGACGGCTTCGCAATCCACGACCGTCGCCGCGGCGGCCGAAGAAGCCGCCTCCAATGTCGGCACGGTCGCCGCCGCCGCCGAGGAGTTGGGGGTCTCCGTCCAGGAAATCGGTCGTCAGGTGCAGGGCTCGTCCGGGTTGGCCCAGGCCGCTGTGGGCGAGGCCGACCAGACCACCCACTTGGTTCAGGCGCTGCGGACGACCTCGGCCCGGATCGGCGACATGGTCGGGCTGATCTCCAACATCGCCTCCCAGACCAACCTGCTCGCGCTGAACGCCACGATCGAGGCGGCGCGGGCGGGTGAAGCCGGTCGCGGCTTCGCGGTCGTGGCTACGGAGGTCAAGGAACTCGCCAGCCAGACCGCGCGCGCCACCGAGGAGATCTCGGGTCAGATCGGTGAGATCCAGGGTGTCACGGATCAGGCCGTCGCGGCGATCGGCGTGATCACGAGCCGGATCCGCGAGATCAACGATGTGGCGGCCGGGATCGCCGCAGCGGTCGAGCAGCAGGGCGCCGCCACGCAGGAGATCGTACGCAACGTTGCGCAGGCCTCCAGCGGCACCGCCGAGGTGACGCGCAACATCTCCGGGGTCGCCCAGGCTTCGGAGGAGACCGGCATCGCCGCGAGCCAGGTGCTGACCTCGTCCGCCGAGCTGTCGCGGCAATCCGAACACCTGTCGGCGGAGGTCCAGCGCTTCCTCGCGACCGTCCGGGCCGTCTGACCCACGCACCACGGCACGACGGAGAGACCTCGCCCCAACGGGCGGGGTCTTTTTTGTTGCCGCTCGATCCGACGACCGGCGAATCGCAGAGGCACGTCGCACCGCCGTCGCGTGACAGCCCAATGACCGCAGCGCGGCGCCAGCCATCGGGGTTGAGATCGATGTGCCTCAGCACACCCAACGCGAGCAAGAACGCTCGAATGTTACAGCCGAAGCATGTGCCGCGGTTGAAGACACCAAAACGGTGTTTTAGCTTCGATTCGTGACTCGCTCAGGAACTCTTCCCTCTCGCCTCACCTACCGGCTCCTTCCCGAGCCGGACGATCTCGCTGCGGTGTTCGCCCTGCTCGCGGCCTATCGGCGGATGCTCGTTCTGCTCGAAGAGATCCGCCGTGAGCATGGCCTGCGCGCCAACGTCGTCGCCCTGATCGAGCACGGCTACCAGCGGGTGCGCGACGAGACCGGACTGCCCGCCCGACTCGTGACGCTCGGCATCCGCGACTTCGCCCAGCGCGCCGCCGGGTTCGACCCCGAGACGGTCACCTCGATGCCGCTCGACGACAAGCTGTTCAGCGTGAAGGGCGCTTCGGAGATCGCGCTGACCACGATGAACGGCCGGCGCACGATGCCCTACCGCGTCGAGGGCTACGACGGCCCCTGGCGCGAACTCTCCAGCGCCCGCCTCACCATCGCGGGCGACGCGCTCACCATCCAGGTGGGCGTCTCCGTCACCGCACCGCAGGAGGAGACCCGCATGACTGAGAACATCCTGACCCGTGTCGGCCGGATCATCGGCGGCCTCTCCAACGCCGCCCTCGAAGCGGTGGAGGATCGCAACGGCCTCGCGGTGGCCGAGCAGGCGCTGCGCGAGATCGATGCCGTCATCCACGAGGCCCGGCTCGACCTCGGCAAGATCAAGGCCGAGGAACACCGGCTCTCCGCCCGGCGCGGCCAGCTCGACGGCGAGTTGCGGGCGCTGCCCGAGAAGCTGTCGCTGGCGCTCTCGAACGGGCGCGAGGATCTGGCGCGGGCCGGCATCGCGCGGCAGCTCGACCTGGAGAGTCAGATCGAGGCGATCGATTCGAGCCTTGCCGACGTCGCCGAGCGGCACGGGGCGGCGACAAAAGCGATGCAGGCGGCCACCGCCGCTCGGCGCGACGCCGAGCACCGTATCGCGCTCCTGCGCAAACCCCCGGCCAAGGCGGCCGACCCGCTCGACGGCTACGGCAGCGAGGAGGCGACGCGCACCCGCCAGCTCGAACAATCGCTGCGGGCGATCGACCGGGTGACCGGAACCGCCTCGGCGGTCGCCGACCCCTCGGTCGAGGAGCTGGATCGTCTCCACCGCGACGACGCCATCGAGCGCCGGCTCGCGGCGCTCAAGCAGGGCCGGCCCTCATGACTTCGCTGGTGGGCCCCCTCGCCGGCTCCGCCCTGTTCCCCTTCACCCTGGCCGCGGTGGTGATGGCCGGCCTCGTCGCGGTGGAGGCCCTGTCCCTCCTCCTCGGGCAGTCCCTCTCGGGACTGGTCGACGGTGCTCTCGGTCACGAGGCGGGAGGCGGCGGCGACCTGACGAGCGCGGCGGATGCAGACGCCGCCTTCTCGCCCGCCGCGGTGATGTCGTGGGTCAATCTCGGCCGGGTGCCCTTCCTGATCCTGCTGATCCTGGCACTGGCCGTCTTCGCCCTGGCGGGCTTCGTGGTGCAGGGCCTCGCCGCGGCCGTGATCGCGCCGCTGCCCGCCCTCCTGGCAATTCCGGTCGCCGGAGCGGCGACGCTGCCGGCCCTGCGGGTCTCGACCAAGGCTATCGCCCGGCTGATCCCGCGGGACGAGAGCTACGTCGTGAGCGCCGACGACCTGATCGGCGCGACTGCGGAGGTCACCCTCGGGCCGCTCGACCAAGGCCTTCCGGGCCAAGTCCGGGCATTGGACCGCCACGGCAACACCCACTTCCTGCGCACCCGCGCCGCCCCCGGAGCCCCGGCCATGGAAGCCGGCGCCCGCGTGCTGATCGTGGACCGGGCCGACGCCGTCTACGTCGCGGTGCCCGCCGCGCCGGATCTCTGATCGCTTCTTCTCTCCCCACCGAAAGGGTCGCTCACGATGGATTTGATCAGCCCCGGCATCATCAACCTGCTGGTGATCGCCGGCATCATCGTCGTCGCGTTGCTCGGCATCGGCTTCGTGTTCAGCCGGCTCTATCGGCGCACGACGCGGGACACCGCCTTCGTCCGCACGGGTCTCGGCGGGCGCAAGGTCGTGGTCGATGGCGGCGCGGTGCTGCTGCCGGTGTTCCACTCCATCGCCATGGTGAACCTCAACACCCTGCGGCTCGAAGTGAAGCGCTCCGGCAACGAGTCGCTCATCACCAAGGACCGTCTGCGCGCCGACATCACCGTGGAGTTCTACGTGCGCGTGGAGCCCAAGGAGGAATCGATCGCGCTCGCTGCCCAGACGCTGGGTGACCGCACCAACGACGCGATGCTGCTGCGCGAGCTGATCGAGGCGAAGTTCGTCGATGCCCTGCGCTCGGTCGCTGCCGGCATGACCCTGCCCGACCTTCAGGAGAAGCGCGCCGCCTTCGTGAAGGGCGTGCAGGAGGCGGTCTCGGGCGACCTGCGCCACAACGGCCTCGAACTCGAATCCGCCTCGCTGACCCGCCTCGACCAGACCTCGATCGAGCATTTCAACCCGGACAACTCGTTCGACGCGGAAGGCCTCGCGCGGTTGAAGGAGATCACCGAGCAGCGCCGCAAGGAGCGCAACGCCACCGAGCGCGACGCCGAGGTCGCGGTGGCCGAGAAGGACCGCGAGACCGCGCTGAAGCAGCTCGAGATCAAGCGCACCACCCGCGAGGCGGAACTCGCCCAGGAGCGCGACATCGCCAACAAGACCGCGGAGACCCGGGCCGAGACCGCCCAGGCCGAGCAGCGCGCCCAGCAAAGCGAGGAGACCGCGCGGATCGAGCGCGAGCAGGTGGTGCGGCTGCGCGAGGCCGAGGCGCGCAAGAACTCGGAGGGCGCGCGGATCGAGGCGGATCTGGCCATCGCCCAGCGCAACGCGGAGGCCGAGCGCGAGCGTCAACTCATCCTTCAGGACAACGCCATCAAGATCGCCGAGCGCTCCGAGAAGGAGTCGCAGGCCCGTGCCGCCGCCAAGGCGGCGGAGGCGCTCGCCGTGGCCGCGGAGGAACGGGTCGCTACGGCAAAAGCCAAGGAGATCGCCGAGCGTGAGCGCGAGGTCACCGTCATCGCCGCCAAGCAGGAGGCCGAGCGGGAGGCGACCGGCGTCACCGTGACGGCGGAGGCCGAGCGGCGCGCCGCCGAAGACCGGGCCAACGCCATCATCACCCTGGCCGAGGCCGAGGCGACCGCCGCCGCCTCGCGGGCGGAGGCCATCGCCAAGCTCGGACAGGCCGAGGCCGAGCGCGAGCGGGTGATGAACGAGGCCCGCAACGCGCTGTCGGCGGAGGCCCGCGCTTTCGAGACGAACCTCAAGCGCCTCGGCATCATCCCGGATGCCCTGCGCGAGAGCATGCGGGCGGTGGAGAAGATCGACTCGATCCGCATCTTCGATGCGGGCGGGATGATGGGCGGCGGCAACGGCGCGGGCGGCGTCTCGGCCAATTTCGGCGACAGCCTTTCGGGCCACCTGCTGCGCTACCAGTACAACAGCCCGATCCTCGGCGCGATTTTGAACGAAGCAGGCTTCGCCGAGGGCAAGGGCAGCCTCGATACCTTGGTCGGCGGGCTGCGGAACGGAACGGCCGTCGAGCCGGCCGCCAACGGGCATGCCGCCGCAGCCGAGTGACCGAAAAGAAACAGCGAAGCAGGAATGTACACAGGCATGATCTCCCCGAAGCTCACGCCTGATGCTTGAAGCTAAACCCGGATCACCCTGAAGAATTGAATCGTTCTATTTCCAGAAACGTAACCTGTGTTGCGAAGCTCAGCGCCTCGTTCTAGCTGCCTCATCAGCGAATAACGAAACTGGGTTCCTGGATGTCGTCTGCGTTGCGTGATCGACTGCGTTACGGACTTGCCGCTTTTCTCGCCGGCACGGCCGCCCTCGGTTCCTCCGGCGCGGCGTGGGCGCAGGAGGCGGTGACGCTGGAAACGCTCAGCGTCGAGGGTTCGGGCCGGGGCGGCAGCGGCCCCGGCGGAGCCGGCACCGAGAGCGCCTTCGGTCCGGTCCCCGGCTACGTCGCGCAGCGCAGCGCCACCGGCACCAAGACGGACACCGCGTTGAAGGAGACGCCGCAATCGATCTCGGTCGTCGGCGAGCAGCAGGTCCGTGAGCAGGCGGCCACCAGCGTGCAGGAAGCCCTGCGCTACACCGCGGGCGTCGCCGCGGAAGCCTATGGCCCCAGCACCCGCGGCGACTATCCGCGCATCCGCGGCTCGGACGCGGCGATCTTCCTCGACGGCCTGCGCCTGAAGGACCCCGACGTCTTCAACGAGCCGCGGCCCGATCCCTACACCCTGTCGCGCTTCGAGGTGCTGCGCGGCCCCGCCTCGACCCTCTACGGGTCGAGCCCCGTCGGCGGGTTGATCAACCTCGTCTCGAAGCGCCCGCTCGACGTGCCCTATACGGAGGCCGGGGTGCGGTTCGGCAATTACGGCTGGAAGGAAGCCTTCACGGATTCGACCGGGCGCCTGACCGAGGACGGACAGTTCCTCTACCGCTTCGTCGGCGTCGGGCGGCTCGCCGACGCGCAGACCGATTTCGTCGCCAACGACCGCTACGTCATCAACCCCTCGGTGACGTGGCGCCCCTCCGCCGACACGAGCTGGACCCTGATCGGCCTGCACCAGAAGGACGCGTTCGGCGCCTCCGACGCCTTCCTGCCGCGCGAGGGCTCGCTCTATGCCGGCCCCAACGGCCTCATCCCGCTGAACCGCTTCACGGGCGACCCGAACTTCAACCGCTACGAGACCGAGACGAGTTCGATCACCAGCCTGTTCGAGCACCGCTTCGACGACAGCCTGATCCTGCGGCAGAACCTGCGCTACAGCCACATCGACGGCACGTATCAATCGGCCTACGGCAACGTCTACACGCTGACACCGAGCGCGGATTTGCCGAACGCGCCGTTCCTCGACCCGGCCCGCCGGACGGTCGATCGGTTCACTTACCGCGTCAGCTCGGTCAAGGACCGGATCACCACCGACACCAACCTCCAGGGGCGGTTTGATACCGGGCCGATCTCGCACACGGTGCTGGGCGGCGTCGATTTCCGCCAGCAATGGGACAGCACCCGCACCGGCTTCGGCACCGATGCCCGCCCGTTCGATCTCTACGCGCCGGTCTATGTCGGCGTGACCCCGCCGGATCTCGGCGTGCCGACCGCGCTCTCGCAGAGCCAGACCGGCCTCTACCTGCAGGATCAGATCAAGTTCGGTCAGTGGATCGTGCTCGCCACGATGCGGCACGATTGGGTGAACAGCGCCACGCGCGGCGCCGAGAGCGTCGCCGGCGAGGCCACCACGGGCCGCATCGGCCTGATGTACGCCTTCGAGAACGGGCTGACCCCTTACGTCTCCTACGCGACCTCGTTCACCCCGATCTTCGGCGCCAATGTCTGCGCGGGCGGGGCCTGCCGGCCGATCGAGGGCGAGCAGATCGAGGGCGGCTTCAAGTACAACCCGACCCCGTGGTTCGCGGTCAACGCGGCGATCTACGACACGGTGGAGCGCAACCGGCTCACCCCCGATCCGAGCGGCCTGCCGATCTCGATCCAGACCGGGAAGGTCAAGATCCAGGGCGGCGACATCGAGGCGATCGCGACGATCAACAACGACACCAACATCATCGCGAGCTACGCCTATACCGATGCCCGCTACGCGGCCGGCGACAATGCCGGGGCGCGGGTCGAGACGCAGCCGCTGCACCTCGCCTCGCTCTGGGTGACGCACCGCTTCACCCTGGCCGAGGTGCCCGGCTCCTTCCTCGTCGGTGGCGGCGTGCGCCATATCGGCGAATCCTTCGACGGCTCGCTCAACAGCTTCAACACCCCGACCGTGACGCTTGCCGATGCGCTGGTCGGCTGGGAGGACGCGCATTGGCGCGCGCAACTCAACGTCTCCAACATCGCCGACACGCGGTATCTCTCGACCTGCCTTGCCCGCGGCGACTGCTTCGTCGGCACGCGGCGCACGATTCTGGGCAGCCTGACCTACAAGTTCTGAGCCCGAATTGACGGATCGCGTCCCGGGTGGGAAAGCCTCTCGCATGAGCGACGCGACGGCTTCTCCCCTCCCCTCACCCGACGACCTCGCCGCGCTGAAGAGCGAGGCGGGGGCGTGGTTTTCCACCCTGCGCGACCGGATCGTCACCGCGCTGGAAACGCTGGAGGCGGAGGCGACAGGCCCCTTCCATCCCGATGCCCCGAAAGAGGCCGGGACATTCGAGAAGACCCCGTGGCAGCGTACCGACCATAGCGGCGCGCCGGGCGGCGGCGGCGTCATGGCGATGCTGAAGGGCCGCGTGTTCGAGAAGGCCGGCGTCCACATCTCGACCGTTCACGGCGAGTTCGCGCCGGAATTCCGCGCGCAGATGCCGGGCGCGGCCGAAGATCCGCGCTTCTTCGCCACCGGCATCTCGCTGATCGTCCACCCCTGGAACCCGAACGTTCCGACGGTGCACATGAACACCCGCTTCGTCGTGACGACGAAGGCGTGGTTCGGCGGCGGGGCCGACCTCACCCCGGTGCTCGACCGGCGCCGCACGCAGGAAGACCCGGACACGCAGTTCTTCCATGCCTGCCTGCGCGAGGCCTGCGAGAAACATGCGCCGGCCGCCGACTACGAGAAGTACAAGGCGTGGTGCGACGAGTATTTCCACCTCAAGCACCGCAACGAGCCCCGCGGCATCGGCGGCATCTTCTACGACTATCACTGGACCGGCGATCCGCAGGCGGACCTCGCCTATACCCGCGATGTCGGCGGGGCCTTCCTGAAGGCCTATCCGGAGATCGTCCGGCGCAACCTCGCGCAAGCCTGGACCGAGGCCGACCGGGAGGAGCAGCAGGTGCGGCGCGGGCGCTACGTCGAGTTCAACCTGCTCTACGACCGCGGCACGATCTTCGGCCTGAAGACCGGCGGCAACGTCGCCTCGATCCTGTCCTCGCTGCCGCCGACCGTGCGCTGGCCCTGATCGGAAGACGGTCCACAAATCGGTCGACTCGTTTATGACGTGACGCCATGGCCGAGTCCTCGCTTCCCACCCGCTTCGCCCCGCAACAGGACGAGGCGCTCAAAGCCATCGCCCGCTGGCGCAAGGAGGGAGGCTCCCAGGTCTTCCGCCTGTTCGGCTATGCCGGCACCGGCAAGACCACGCTCGCCCGCCGCATCGCCGACGACATCGACGGCCCGGTCGTCTACGGCGCCTTCACCGGCAAGGCGGCCTCGGTCATGCGCCAAAAGGGCTGCGACGACGCGGCGACAATCCACTCGCTGATCTACCGCACCAAGGAGGGCGACGAGGGCGGCCCGACCTTCAGCCTCAACCGCTCCGGCCCGGCGGCCAAGGCCGACCTCATCGTCATCGACGAGTGCTCGATGGTCGATTCCGACCTCGGCCACGACCTCCTATCCTTCGACAAGCCGGTGCTGGTGCTGGGCGATCCCGCCCAGTTGCCGCCGGTGCGCGGCGGCGGCTTCTTCACCGAGGCCGAGCCCGACGTGATGCTCACCGACGTCCACCGGCAGGCCGCCGACGACCCGATCGTGCGCATGGCGATGACGATCCGCGAGGGCGGGCGGCTCGAAGTCGGCGAGTACGGCCAGAGCCGGGTGGTGCGCCGCCGCAACATCGATCCGGCCCAGGTGCTCGATTGCGATCAGGTGTTGGTCGGCCTCAACCGGACGCGGCGCCTCTACAACAACCGCCTGCGGGAACTCGCCGGGCACACCGACCCGATGCCCTCGGTCGGAGAGAAGCTGGTCTGCCTGCGCAACGACCGCACCAAGGGCCTGCTCAACGGCTCGACCTGGACGGTGCAGGCCCTGCGCGCCCCGCCCCGCCCCGACACGGTCCGCCTCGACGTGGTGCCGGAGGACGACCCGGCGGCGCGCCGCCGCGCCGTGGACATCAAGGTGCTGCGGCAGGTGATCGAGGGCTCGGAGGAGGAGATCCCGCTTTTCCTGCGCCGCGAGACCGACGAGTTCACCTACGGCTACGCGCTCACGGTCCACAAGGCGCAGGGCTCGCAATGGGACAAGGTGGTCCTGTTCGACGAGTCCTACGCGTTTCGCGAGCACCGCGCCCGCTGGCTCTATACCGGCCTGACCCGGGCGGCGCAGGCGATCACCGTGGTGGTGTAGCGCCGATCCCAAGCGCTCTCCCGGCCTGTGCTCATCCCCCTCGCCCCGCTTGCGGGGGAGAGGCGACGAGGTTAGCTCCGATTTATCCGATTCACCACGTGCGGAGATGAGGAGCGCCGTTCTCCGCATGACTTGCGGAGAATGGCTCGCCCTCACGCCGCTGCCCGCGCCTCCACCGCCGCGAGCAATGTGCAGAGCGCCACCGCCTCGGCCGCCTTGCGCACGGCGTCGAGACCCGGAAAGGTCGGCGCGATGCGCAGCGTCCGGTCGTGCGGGTCCTTGCCGTAGGGGTGCGTCGCGCCGGCGGGCGTGAGCGCGATGCCCGCCTCGCCCGCGAGTTGGACGACCCGCGAGGCAGTGCCGTCGGCGACATCGAGCGTGATGAAGTAGCCGCCGAGCGGCCGGCTCCAGCTTGCGACCTCCCAACCGTCCAGGCGGGCGGCGAACGCCGCTTCCACCGCGGCGAATTTCGGGGCGATCAGGGCGCGGTGGCGCTCCATGTGCGCGGCGATCTCGGCCGCGTCGCGCAGGAAGCGGACGTGGCGCAACTGGTTGAGCTTGTCCGGCCCGATGCTGCGGCGCCCGGCCTGGGCGAGATACCATTTCACGTTCGCGGGCGAGGCGGCCAGCATCGCGAGGCCCGCGCCCGCCAGCGTCACCTTCGAGGTCGAGGCGAACACGATCGGACGGTCCGGGTTTCCGGCCTCGGCACAGGCCTCCAGGATGTTGACCAGCGCGGGCCGCGCCTCGGTGAGGTGGTGCACCGCGTAGGCGTTGTCCCACAGGATGCGGAAATCGGGCGCCGCCGCCTTCAGCGAGGCCAGCCGCCGGACGGTCTCGTCGGAATAGGTCTCGCCGCTCGGGTTCGAGTATTGCGGCACGCACCAGATGCCCTTCACCGAAGGGTCGACGGCCTCGCGTTCGACCGCCGCCATGTCCGGCCCTTCCCCCGTCATCGGGATCGGGATCATGCGGATGCCGAAGCCCTCGCACAGGGCGAAGTGGCGGTCATAGCCCGGGACGGGGCAGAGGATCGTGATCGGCTCCTGCTTCGACCACGGCCCCGTGCCGCCGGGCACGCCCTTCAGCAGCGCATAGACGAGCACGTCGTGCATCAGCGCGAGGCTCGAATTGTTGGCGATCACAATCTGCTCCGGCGCCGCGCCGAGCACTGGCGCGAACAGCGCGCGGGTCTCGGGCAGGCCCTGGAGGTTGCCGTAATTGCGCGCGTCGGTGCCGTCCTCGGCGGTGGTGTCGCGGTTGCCGGGCAGCGCCAGCATCTCGGCGGCGAGGTCGAGCTGATCGGAGGCGGGCTTGCCGCGGGTCATGTCGAGCTTGAGGCCTTGCGCTTTCAGGGCTTCGTACTCGCCGCGCAGGCTGGAGCGCAGCTCCGACAACGCTTCGGGCGACAGGGTGGACAGCGACGGCATGGGATTCCTCGTGGCGGTGCCGAGGCCGCGTTCGAACCCGCGGCGGAGCCGGGGTCAAGGCCACCCCGGCGGAAAGGCGTGGGCGAGCGCCGGGTCGCCCCTCCCCACTGTGGCGCATCTGTCACGTTTGCAGGTGCGAAATGATCAAACTCCTAACGCGGGATGAAGCGCGAGCTTGGCCTTAACGCACTGTTAACCATTCCAACCAAAAAGCTAAATCCGTCAAATGATGGAGGAAGCGGCAAACAGGAGCGTCCCGCAAAAGCGCTCCCGAACCGCGGTCCAAAAGCATTCGACAGCCCTCAACAATTCAATCGGCCATGGCGGCGCGCGAGTGACACTCGTGTCTGACGCAATGACCGTGCACATCTTCGAGCACAGACGATGTACATCGTTGTCGACGAGCGGCAGAGCGTGACCGACCACTACGTCGCCGGGTTCGGCGCGGAGGGCGTGGAGGCGCAAGGGTTGGCCATCGGGTCCATGAGGGATTGGCTCGACGCCGCGCCGCGGATCGACGTCGAGGCGATCGACGGCTTCCTGATCGGGGATTGCGCCGACCGCGCCTCCTGCACCGTAGCGATCCGCTCGCTCAGCCGGGCGCCGATCATCGCCCTCAACGAGACCCGCTCCCTGGAGCAGACCCTGGCACTGTTCACCGTCGGCATCGACGACGTGGTGCGCAAGCCCGTCCATGTCCGCGAGATCATCGCCCGCGCCACCGCGATCCGTCGCCGGACCGGCCGGGGCGTCGAGCCGGCGCCGGCCCCCGACCGGGCGGGCCGCCTGAAGGTCTACACCGACGGCCGCGACCCGGAGATCGACGGCGCCTGCCTGATCCTGCCCCGGCGCGAGCGCCACATCCTCGAATATCTCTCGAAGAACCGCGGCCGGCAGGTGACCAAGGGCCAGATCTTCACGGCGGTCTACGGCGACCTCGACACCAGCGTCGAGGAGAGCGTGGTGGAGGGCCACATCAGCAAGCTGCGCAAGAAGCTGCGGATGCGCCTCGGCTACGACCCGATCGAGGCCAAGCGGATGGCGGGCTACACCTTCGTCGGCTGAAGAAGCCGCACACGATCCCACTACGATCCCTCAATGAAAAAGGCCGCGCCCGGTGAGAGCGCGGCCTTTTCCTATTCCGGCAAGTGCCCCAGCCGCGCGAGCGGCTGGGGCGTCTCGGCTTAGCGGAACAGCGACAGCACGTTCTGGCTGCCCGAGTTGGCGATCGAGAGCGCCTGCACAGCGAGCTGCTGCTGCGTCTGGAGCGCCTTCAGCTTGGTCGACTCTTCCTCGATGTCGGCATCGACCAGGGTGCCGATGGTGCGGTCGTTGGCCTTCATCAGGGTGTCGACGAAGGTCTTCTGGCCGTCGATCTGGGTCTTGTTGGCGCCGAGCTTGGTGCCGGCGTTGGTCACCGAAGCGATGGCCTTCTCGACCTGGGTGATGATGTTCTTGAGGGTCGTGTCGCCGGTGGTCCCGACGAGGCCGGCAATGTTGATGCCCGTGCCGCCGGTGCCGATTTCGCCGATCGAGAAGGTCGTCGTCGCATCGACCGTGTCGAGGATACCCTTGGCGTTGGTCGTGCCTGCGGCCGTGCCCTTGCCGGTGAAGCCGCTGGTGCCGGTGGTGGAGTCGGCGGCGGTGAAGCCGAAGCCGGCGACATCCGCGCCGTTCAGCGTGATCGTGGTCGAGCCGCCGGCGTTGGAACCGAACGAGAGGGCACCGCCGGCGAAGGAAACCCGCGCCTTGCTGCCTGCCGTCTTCAGCTGGGCGTTGATCATCGCGGCGACGTCGTCACCGTTGACGGCCGTGTTGGCGGCCGAGGTCGCATCGGCTCCGAGCGCGGAGAAGGATGCAGCGTTGAGGGTGACCGTCTTGACGCCGGCGCCGTCGTTGACGGTCAGGACCTTGGCGGTCGTCACGTCCATCGCCGTGAAGGCCGTCCCCGTCATGAAGCCGGAGAAGGTGCCGAAACCAACATCCGCCGCGGCGAATTTGCCGTTGGAGACCGCGTTGTTCGTCACCGAGACCTGGGCATCGGTGCCCGAGCCGGTCGCCGCCGTCTGGAACGACAGGCGGCCCGCCGTGTCCAGGCTCGCCGTCACCTTCCCAGCCATCGTCGTGCTTGCGGCGATCTGATTGTTGACCGCGCTCAGGAACTCGTCGGTCGTGACCTTGGTCAGATCCTTGGCGGCCGACATCATGGTCTTCTTGTCGAGGACGATGTCGACGCTGGCGCCGGTACCGAGCGTGACGGTGAAGGAGACCTGCTTCGACTTACCGGCGGTGACGGCGGCGAAGTCGACGACACCGCCCGGGGAGAACGCCGAGGTGCCGGTGAGCGACTGGGCGCCGGTGACCTTACCTTCGGTCGCGGCGGTGTTCACGGTCGAGGTTGCGACGTCGTAGAGCTTGATCGCGTTGACGTCGATGCCGATCATCGAGAAGCCGACGGTGCCCGTCGTGTCGCGAGAGAAGCCGGCGACGACGTTCTGGGTCGCCTGGTAGCCGGTGTTGGTGGGGGAGGAATTGACGGAGAGCCAGTTCTGGCCCGAGGAGGTCGAGGAATCGGAGGTGGCCTTCATCTTGTCCTGAATGGCCTTGATCTCGGTCTGGACCTTGTTCCGGTCGACGCCCGGCTGAAGCGCGGTCTGCAGCTTGGCGCGCAGGTTCTGCAGGTCGGACAGGACCGAGTTGAGGCCATTGTAGGCGGTGTCGACTGCCGAGGAGCCGAGGCCGAGCGAGTCCTTCACGGCCGAGAGGGAGGCGTTGTCGGTGCGCACCGTGGTGGCGATCGACCAGTAGGCGGCGTTGTCGGAGGCGGTCGAGACGCGCTGGCCGGTCGAGACGCGGTTGGAGGTGGCGTCGAGCTGGCTGTTGATGCCCTTGAGCGTCGTCAGCGCCGTCATGGCGGATATGTTGGTGAGCAGGCTGGTCACGGATCAGACTTCCGGAAAAAGAGGGGGGACGGTTCTTAGGACCGGACTCGCACCGGTGCGGCCGCACGGCCCTATCGAGAGGGCCGCGGCAAGCCCCTGAGGGCTCGTTTCGCCGCGCATCACACCTCCGGACTCGCACCGGATCAACGGACCGACATCATGTCCATGAACCCGTTGGAGGGTTCACCCGCTGGCCTCTTCTCGAAGGCCGCTCCGCATCGTTGCGGAAGGCGCCTTTCGATGGACCGACAATGGCGGTCGCGCGTTACGAAGCGATTAAGCGAGCCTGTCCCGCATCGTCCCGCCCCCTGCTCTCCACAGGCCGGCCGCGCTTCTGTGGAGAAGCCGCTCAGGCATCGTCCTGATGATTGGATCCGGGACGATGCGGGGCAAGCTCTTGCCGTTGCATCGTCTTTTTCCAAGAGCTGCACCCGACAAGACAAGATCGGGCCCGCGTCTCTCGGTCTTCGTTTTTTCGCGAATCCGTTCGACGAACCGGCGACCACTTCGCCGGGCGGCGCTCTAAACGACCGGCTCGCCCTCGAAGACAACACCCGCGAAGTCTCCGCGGCGCCAGCACAGCCGGGCGGTCATCGTGCGCAGGTCATGCGCGGCGATCACGAGGGAAAACGTCTCCGGCAGGACATGCTCGGGGGCGACGCGGATCTTGGCGCCGCGGCGCGAGAGATCGCGCACGGTGCAGGCGATCAGGCGTTCGGGGCCGAGGACGATGCGGCCCTGCTGGACGACGCGGTGACGCTTGCCAGCCCGTTCGACGGGCGCTGCGGATTCCGGCGAAACACTTTCCCGCGGATCGGCCATGCTCGCTCCCCGGCGCCCTCTCCTTCGGCTTAACGACCGCCCGCGGTGCTGTCGATGAGATGGGACGCCCCTTCGCGCGGCATCGTTAACCGGATGTCAAGCATATTTGTAGACGGATCATGAAGGATGACGCGTTCGCCCCCGGGGCACGCGCCGCGAAGACGGATCGCGCGGCGCACCGGGATCACCTGTCGAGACCTCCATGACGTCCGATTCTGCACGGCGATCGTCCCTCGGCACCGCCTCACGCGCCGCGAGCCTGCCGGCGCGGCCGGTAGCGGGCAGCATCGCGGCCCGCCGTGCCCGCGAGGCGGCCGGCGAACGCACGGTGCTGGCCGGCCTCGTCCTGCTCGCCCTGACCGCCAGCGGATTCGCCGGCTACGCCATCGCGACCGGAACGCATGAATATGCGGTGCAGGCGGTGCTGCCCGCCGGCACCGCGCCCTTCACCTGGAAGAAGACCGTGGCGCAGGGGCGCTTGGCCGACCCCGATTTCGATCCCGTCACCACCGGCTCACTGCCCGACCGGCCCGTGGCGGCAGCCGCAGGCCTTCAAGGCCCGGCGGAGTCGCCGGTCCTGCCGCCCGCGGGCGCCTACGCCCTGCGCGGGGTCGCCGACGGGATCGCGACCTTGGAGAACCAGGAGGGACAGCGCACCGCCGCGCTCGGCAGCGTGCTGCCCGGTGCGGGCCGCGTCCTGTCGATCCGCCGAACCGGCGCGGGCTGGGTCGTGATCACCACCGAGACGATCATCGGCCCGGTGGCGCCGTGACGCGACCGGCCGGAGACGGGCAAGCCTGGGACAAGGGAGCCGCCCTAAGCATCAGCCCGAAAGGTCGTCACCGGCTTTCGGACAAAGACGATGCAAACGTAGCATCGGATCCTGCTCGCGCCGCCGAGCCGTCGGTTGCCTTCTTCCCGCGCTCTCACTCAGGCGCCTGCCCGTGACCGACACCCTCACCAGCTACCGGCTGATCGCCAAGGATCTCCCCGCCTCCCTCTCCCGGAAGGCGGCCGAGCCGACGGTTGCCCGGGAGACCGCCTATTACGAGGCGCATATCGGCCAGGTGAAATCGGTCGACGACCTGCTCGGCGACCAGCGCCTCTACGCCTACGCCATGAAGGCCTACGGCCTGGAGGATATGACCTACGCCAAGGCGTTCATGCGCAAGGTGCTGGAGGAAGGCGCTGCCAGCGCGGCAAGCTTCGCCAACCGCCTTGCGGACGATCGCTACACCGCCTTTGCCAAGGCGTTCAGCTTCGGCCAGGGCGTCACCGCTACGGGCGCCGACCCCGCGCGCTTCGGTGAGCAGGCCCGCGCCGCCTCGCTCAGCGCGCCGAAGCTCCTGGCCGACTCCTACGATTTCAGCGGCCGGGCCGAGGCGAGCTTCCTCGTGGAGTCCCGGCTCGACGCCACGACGACGCAATCGGTCACGATCCGGCTCAACGCGCAAACCCTGGCCGGTCAGGTGGCAAATCCCGCGAAGGTGACGCCCGCGGAGATCGCCGCAGCGGTGGCGGCACAGATCGAGGCATCCGCCCTCAAGGGCAAGGTCCAGGCGGGTCTTGCCGCCGACGGGAGCCTGTTCTTCGAGACCACCGCACTGACCGATCTCGGCGCCGACGGCGCCTACGGCGGCACGGGCCGAGACGCCGACACGCTGGTGAACGCGGGCGGACCGAACCGCACCCTGACGATCCGGAATGCCCCGCTCTCCGCCAATCGGACCGCCGTCGATGTCGGCTTCGGCACGGATCTGGGTCCCGACTCGATGGCGCAGGCCGTCACCCAGGCCTATCTGCGCCAGTCGCTGGAGAGCGAGGCAGGCGACGCCGATACGGGCGTGCGCCTCGCGCTCTACTTCGCCCGCAAGGCATCGACGATCGCGAGCGCCTACGACATCCTCGGCGATGCGGCGCTGAGCCAAGTGGCCAACACCGTGATCGGCCTGCCGGCGACGAGCGGCGCGGCCACGAGCGAGGCCCTGGCCAAGCGGGCCCAATTGATCGCCGACAAGATCGACATCGCGAGCTTCCGGGACCCTGCCAAGCTCGACGCCTTCGTGCGGCGCTTCGCGGCGATCTGGGACGCGCAGAACAACACCGCCAGCGCACCCATCCTGGCTCTGTTCACCGGCACGGGCAGCCTCGACGCCGAGACGCTCCAGAGCGTGCAGACGGCGCGGATCGGAGCTTAAGGGCCATGCAGAGCAGCCTCTACGTCGCCCTGTCGAGCCAGATCGCCCTCGAAAAGCGCCTGACCACGACCGCCAACAACGTCGCCAACATGGCGACGGTGGGCTTCCGGGCGGAGGAAGTCAGCTTCTCGGAACTGCTCGCCCGCTCGAACCGCGGCGAGGTTGCCTTCGTCGGTCCGGGCAAGACCACCATCTCGCGCGCCGCCGGCCCGACGACGAAGACCGATTCCGCCCTCGATGTCGCCGTCCAGGGCGACGCGTGGCTCGGCGTGAAGGGACCGAAGGGCGACACGCTCTATACCCGCGACGGGCGCCTGACGATGGACGCCAACGGGCAGTTGCGCACGGTGGGCGGGATGCCGGTGGTCGATCCCGGCGGCGGCCGGCTGCTGCTCGATCCCCAGGCCGGCCCGCCGGTCATTGGCCGGGATGGCAGCATCCACCAGGGCGTGAACCAAGTCGGCGCGCTCGGCGTGTTCAGCATCGACCCGAAGGCGACGCTGACGCGCTCGGGCGAGAATGCCGTCGCCGCGAGCCTGCCCGGCCGGCCGGTGCAGGACTTCACCCGCATCGGCCTCGTGCAAGGCTGTGTCGAGGGCGCCAACGTCAATCCGATCATGGAGATGACCCGGCTCATCGCGATTCAGCGCGCCTTCGAGAGCGCGGCGACGATGACTTCGGAGGCCGACACCACCCTCACCGGCGCCGTCAAGACGCTGGGACCGCAGGGCTGATGCGATGACCCTCAACGCGATCGAGCGCCTGGAACAGGCGATGGAGGCCGGGCGCCGCGACCTGCCGCTGGTGCGGGTCGCCGGCCCCGTGCGCGAGGTGACCGCCAGTGCGGCACGGGTCGCGGGCGTGTCCGCCTTCGTGCGGCTCGGCGACCGCATGGGTTTTTCCGCCGACGGCCGCACGCAGGTCGGCGAGGTGGTCCGCATCGATGCGGCCGGCGCCACGGTGAAGCCGTTCGAAAGCCGGATCGAGGCCGGCATCGGCAGCCTCGCCCACCGCATCGGCCCGGCGCAGTTGCGCCCGGACCCGCGCTGGAAGGGCCGGGTGATCGACGCGCTCGGCCGCCCCGTCGATGGGCTCGGCCCCCTGGCCGAGGGGACCGCCAGCGTTCCGCTGGATGCCGACCCGCCCGCCGCGATGACCCGCGCACGGGTGAAGACGCCGCTGCCCACGGGGGTGCGGGCGATCGACCTGTTCACGCCGCTCTGCGCCGGCCAGCGCATCGGCATCTTCGCCGGCTCCGGCGTGGGGAAATCGACCCTGCTGGCGATGCTGGCCGGCGCCCAGGGCTTCGACAGCGTGGTGGTCGCGCTGGTGGGCGAGCGCGGACGCGAGGTGCGCGAGTTCCTCGAAGGCCCCATCGCCGCCGCCCGCGACCGCGCCGTGATCGTGGTCTCGACCGGCGACGAGAGCCCGATGATGCGCCGCCAAGCGCCGAAGGTGGCGCTGGCCGTGGCCGAGTCCTTCCGCGACCGCGGCGAGTCGGTGCTGCTCATCGTCGATTCCGTGACCCGCTACGCCCACGCCGCCCGCGACGTGGCGCTCGCCGCGGGCGAGCCGGCGGTGGCGCGCGGTTACCCGCCGAGCGTCTTTTCGGACTTGCCGCGGCTGTTGGAGCGCGCCGGGCCCGGCGCGGAGGGCACCGGCACGATCACCGGCATCTTCTCGGTGCTGGTCGATGGCGACGACCACAACGACCCGGTCGCCGACTCGATCCGCGGCACCCTCGACGGCCACGTGGTGCTCGACCGCGCCATCGCCGAGCAGGGGCGCTACCCGGCGATCGAGCTGCTCGGCTCGATCTCGCGCCTGGCGGGCGAGGTCTGGACCGGCGACCAGCGCGAGCTCGTGCGCAAGCTCAAGAGCATGATGGCCCGCTTCGAGGAGACACGGGATCTGCGCCTGATGGGCGGCTACCGCGCCGGCAGCGATCCCGATCTCGACCAAGCCGTCAGCCTCGTGCCGCGGATCTACGAGGCCCTGCGCCAGGAGCCGGGCCAGCCGCCGAGCCGCGACGCCTTCCTCGAGCTCGCCCAATCCCTGCGGGGATGATTGTGCCCCGCAAAACCTTCAGCCCCGCGCAAGCGACACCGTGTCCAGTGCGCCAGAATTCGAAAGTCAACGAGGTGTCCGCATGAGTCTCATCGGCGTGCTCCGCACGGGCGTCTCCGGAATGAACGCTCAGTCCAACCGCATCTCGACGGTGGCTGAGAACATTCAGAACGCCAGTACCACCGGCTACAAGCGCACTTCGGCTGAGTTCTCGTCGCTGTTGCTCGATTCGGGCGATGTCGGAAACTACAACTCGGGTGCGGTCGAGACCACGCTGCGCCGTTCGGTGAGCGAGGGCGGCCCCATCGCCTCGACCAATTCCGACAAGGATCTCGCGATCCAGGGCAACGGCTTCTTCGTGGTGAGCGATGCCGCCGGCGCGCCCTTCATGACCCGGGCCGGCAACTTCGTCGTCGACGGCAAGACCGGCAACCTCGTCAATGCCGGCGGCTTCACCCTGATGGGCTACAGCCTCGCCAACGGCACCCCGAACCCGGTCCTCAACGGCGTGGCCGACCTCAAGCCGGTCAATGTCAGCGTGATGGGCCAGGAGGCGCGGCCCTCCACCGCCGCCACGGTCAGCGGCAACCTCTCCTTCGAGACGCCGGTCTACGATCCGACGGCGACGGGTGCCATCGGCTACTCGAAGAAGAACTCGCTCAAGGTCTACGACAATGTCGGCCGGCCGGTGACGCTCGACGTCCAGATGACCAAGACCGCCGCAAATACGTGGTCTGTCGAATTCTTCGACCCGGCGGCCCCGACCACGCCGGTCGGCACCACCAGCGTGACCTTCGACGGCAACGGTAAGGTCAACGGCGGCGGCTCGGCTCTCGTGGCCGTGCCGAACGGCCGTAGCATCACCGTCGATCTGGGCGGCCTGACCCAGCTCTCCGGCGACCACAACCTCTCCGGCACCGCCAACGGCTCGTCGCCCACCTCCGTGAGCGGAACCGCCTTCGGCGAGGACGGCACTGTCTACGCGGTCTATACCGACGGCACCCGCAAGGCCGCGTTCAAGGTGCCGCTGGCGGATGTGGCGAGCCCCGACAACCTCGCGCCGCGAGCGGGCAACGTCTTCACGACGAGCGCCGAATCCGGCGACATCCAGGTCGGCTTCGCCGGCCAGGGCGGGCGCGGCATCCTGAAGGCCGGCGCGCTCGAACAGTCCAACGTCGATGTCAGCACCGAACTCACCACGATGATCGAGTCGCAGACGGTCTACACCGCCAACTCCAAGGTGTTCATGACCGGCAACGAGCTGCTCGAAACCCTGATGAACCTGAAGCGCTAACGCGAACCGTCGTCGCATCCGGGGGCGCCGGCCCGACACCGGCGTCCCCGTCTCGTATCGCGTCTCAGGAACCGACCGATGGGTCTCACCCTCGCGCTCAACACCGCGCGCGCCTCGCTGCTCGCGAACTCGAACCAGATCGCCGTCTCCGCGCGCAACGTCGCGGGCGCGAACGATCCCGGCTATTCGCGCAAGATCGCGACGCTGGTCGCCGGCAGCACGGGCGGCGCCACGGTGACGATCACCCGTGCGGGCGACCCGGCGCTCTATGCCCGCACGCTGAACGCTTCGTCGGACGCTGCCCGCGGTGACGCCCTTCTCACCGGGCTGACGAAGCTCGCGCAGACCGTCGGCGACACCGACGACCCGACCGCGCCGGCCGCGCGCCTCACGACCTTCCAAGCCGCGCTCCAGGCCGCCGCCAACCAGCCCGACAATGCGCAGCTCGCCCGTGACGCGGTCGAGTCGGCCAAGGCTCTGGCGGGAAGCCTGAGCCAAGCGGCGGACGCAATCCACGCCGCACGGGCGGAGGCCGATGCCGGAATCGCCGCCTCGGTGAGCCGCATCAACGACCTTCTCGTCCGGTTCGAGGCCGCCAACCGCGCCGTGACCAAGACCACCGCCCTCGGCGGCGACGCCACCGACGCGCTGGACGACCGCGACCGCATCCTGACCGCGCTGTCGCAGGAGATCGGCGTCCACGCGGTGGCCCGCGAGGGCGGCGACATGGCGCTCTATACCGATGGCGGCGTGACCCTGTTCGAGCGCGGCCCCCGCGCGGTCACGTTCTCGGCCACATCCGTCTTTGCCGCGGGCACCGTCGGCGGCGGCGTGCGGATCGACGGCGTGCCGGTGACCGGGGCCACCTCGCCGATGCCGCTCAATTCCGGGCGGATCGCCGGGCTCGTGGCCCTGCGCGACGGTGCGGCGGTCCAGTACGAAGCGCAGCTCGATGCCCTCGCAGGCGGGTTGATCGATGCCTTCGCCGAGAGCGATGCCGTGGGCCTCGACAGCGGTCCGCGGGCCGGCCTGTTCACCGCGGGCGGCAGCGGGATCCTGCCTCCGGCCGCCGGACGCACCGGCCTCGCGGCCTCGATTTCGGTCAACGCGGCAGTCGACCCGGCCCGAGGCGGCTCCGTCGCCCTGCTGCGCAGCGGCGGGATGAACGGCAGCGACTATGCGGATCCTGCGGCGGGCGGCGACGCGGCCTATGCGGGCCGCCTTCGCGGCCTTCTCACGGCATTGTCGGCGGCCCGGCCCGTCGATCCGGCCCTCGGCCTCGGCACCTCCGCCGGCCTGCCCGACCTCGCCGCTTCCTCCGCGGGGTGGCTCGAAGCGCAGCGCAAGGACGCCTCGACCGACGCGTCCTACCAGAAGACCCTGCTGACGCGCGCCAACGAGGCGCTCTCGAACGTCGCGGGCGTGAACGGCGACGACGAGACCGCCCTCGCCCTGCAGTTGGAGCGCTCCTACAGCGCCTCGGCCAAGCTGATCTCGGTCGTCAACGACCTCCTCAAGACCCTCCTCGACGCGGTGCGGTGATACGGCCATGATGACGACCGGCTTCATCTCAAGCCTCAACCTCTGGAATGCGCCGCGCACCGGCGTCTCGCGGCTCCAGAGCGAACTCGCGAACGCGACCAAGGAGATCGCCACCGGCCGCTTCGCCGATGTCGGCGCGACCCTCGGCGGCGGTGTCGCCGGGGCCTTCGGCCTGCGGCGGCAGAGCGCCGTGCTCGCTTCACTGACTCAGAGCAACGCCGCGGCCGCGTCCCGCCTCGCGGCAACGCAGGGCGCGCTCACCGAGATCCGCTCGGCCGCCGAGACGACGCTGAACGAACTCACCGCGCTCCCCGCCGATCAACGGGCGAAGACGCTCGTGGATTCCGCGCGCGGCCGCCTCGCGGCGCTGGCGGGCACGCTCAACACCAGCACGAACGGTCAGTTCGTATTCGGCGGCACGAACAGTGGGGCGGCACCGCTGACCTCCTACGAGGGCAGCCCGACCTCCGCCGCCAAGACGGCGGTCGATAAGCTCTTCACGGACTTCTTCGGCTTCGCGCCCGGCTCTGCGGCGGCGTCCACCATCACCCCGAACCAACTCGAGGGCTTCATCGACGGGCCCCTCGCCGGCCTGTTCACCGAGGTGAACTGGAGCCGGACGTGGTCGGGCGCGTCGAGCCGCACCCTCGACAGTCAGATCTCGCTCACCGAGACCGTCACCACCTCGGTCAGCGCCAACGCCGAGCCGTTCCGCAAGCTCGGCATGGCCTACGTCATCGCCTCGGGGCTCGGCCTGTCCGGCCTCTCGCAGGAGGCGCAGAACGTGGCCACCGGCAAGGTCATGGACATTCTGGGCCAAGTCAGCGGAAGCCTCACGACGATGCAGGCCGATCTCGGCCGCGCCCAGAGTCAGATCACGGAGGCGAACGCGCGCATGTCCAAGCAGACCGCGCTGCTGACCGGACAGATCCGAGATCTGGAGAACGTCGATCCGGCCGAAGCCAAGAGCCGGGTCGATGCCATCACGACCCAGATGCAGATGTCCTACGGGCTGACCGCGCAGTTGCGCAGCCTCAGCCTGATCAACTTCATCTCCTGAACGCCCGCCTGTTGAAACCGAGTACGGAGCGTCGGCCCCGATGTACCGCCTGTCTTATGCCGAGATCATGGAAGACGCGCCCGACCTCGGTCGCGAGCGCGAGCGCGACGCCTTCGACCGGGCGCTCAGCCAGCTCCGCACGGCCGAAGCGCAGGGCGCCGCGGCGGGTCCGGCGCGGAGTGCTGCGGTCGGCTCGATCCAGGATCTCTGGAACGTGCTGATCGCCGACCTGCTCGACCCCGAGAACGCGCTGCCCGAAAGCCTGCGCGCCGACCTCGTCGCCATCGGCCTGTGGAACATGCGTGAGGCCGGCGAAGTGCTAAGCGCACCCGACCGCAGCCTCGCGGCCTTGATCGAGGTCAACACCTCGATCCGCGACGGATTGCAGTAGGGGGCGGGCCATGACGCGCGAGACCGGCCGGGCCGCTGCCCGCACCATGCACCTGAGCCTGAAAGCGGGCGAGCGCGTCTACATCAACGGCGCGGTGGTGCGCGTCGACCGCAAGGTCGCGCTCGAACTGATGAACGACGCGACCTTCCTGCTGGAGGGCCACGTCCTCCAGGCGGAGGAGGCAACGACGCCCCTGCGCCAGCTCTACTTCGCGGCGCAGACCATGCTGATCACCCCGGCCCAGGCCGGCCCGGCCCGGTCGCTCTATGCCCGGATCGAGGAAGGCATCCTCGCCGTGACGACCGAACCCGCGATCCGGGACGGGCTCGCGGCGGCGCACGCCCTCGTCGAGGCAGGCCGGGCCTTCGAGGCGCTGAAGCTCATCCGCGGCCTCTACGCGACGGAGGCCACCTTGCTCGGCCCGTTGGCTCCGCTCCCCGAGGTGCCCCCCGCCGCCCTCGTGCCATCCGCCCGCTCCGGCCAACGCCGCCGGCCGCGGACCCGGCCGGCCCTCTCCTCCGACAAGGCCTGAACTTCCATGGACGTCAGCAGCACCGGCACGACTACCAGCACGACGACCGCCGCGGCGGCGAAGGCGGCGACTTCGGTTGCCTCCAAGATGAACGCCGACACGTTCCTGACGCTGCTGATGGCCCAGCTACAGAATCAGGATCCGACGAAGCCGATGGACTCGACGGAGTATGTCGGCCAGCTCGCGACCTTCTCGCAGGTCGAGCAGGCCACCAAGACCAACCAGAAGCTCGACTCGCTGCTCACGTCGAGCTTCCTGAATCAGGCCGACGCGATCATCGGGCGCAGCCTCACCTCGGCCGACGGCCTGACCTCCGGCACGGTGCAGTCGGTGCGGGTGACCGGCGACGGCGTGATGGCCAAGCTCACCGACGGCCGCGAGATGCTGCTCGCCTCCGGCATCTCGATCAGCTAGCGCATCGTCCCGAAAGGCGGGTTCCGGCTTTCGGACGACAACGATGCGCCATCCAAAGACCCCATCATGAACGAGGTCGACGCCCTCGAACTCGTCCGCTCGGCGATCTGGACGGTGATCGTCGCCGCCGGGCCCTCCGTCGGCGCGGCGATGCTGGTCGGCATCGCGGTCGCCCTGCTTCAGGCGCTGACGCAGATCCAGGAGGTGACGCTCACCTTCGTCCCGAAGATCGTCGCGATCCTGCTGGTGATGCTGGTGACCGGCACCTTCGTCGGCGCGCAGATCTACGCGTTTGCCGAGATGACCTACGGCCGGATCGCGACCGGGTTCTGAAGCCGCGCCTCCGGCGCGAGGGCGGGAGAACGGTTGGGACCGGGCGGAGGAAGCTGTCGAGACTTGACCGCCCGGTCCCGCGCGAAGGCCTCGACCTTGGGAAGGACAAAAGCTTCGACGGAGAAGACCTTAACACCAAGCGCGGGCCACGGCAGCACCCGATTCGACGCCCAGCCATGCGACGGGTGACGGCAGGCTTCGAGAGTCACGGTTAAGAGCCTCTGCCGACGCCTCTTCCGCCCCCCTCTCGTGCACTTGCCCGCGGGCACCCATCCCCGCGCAAGCTTGCCGCGCCACAACCGCCTCGACCTTGAGGGGAATCGGTTCACGTCATGGCGGTGAGCGAAGCGCTCGTCCTGGAAAAGCGGTCGCGGCGCGACTTCGGCTTCGCGGCCGGCATCGTCGCGATCCTCGCAGTGCTGTTCCTGCCGGTGCCGGCGGTGCTGATCGATGTCGGCCTCGCCTTCTCGATCGCGCTCTCGGTGCTGATCCTGATGGTGGCGCTCTGGATTCAGAAGCCGCTCGAATTCTCGGCCTTCCCCACCGTGCTGCTGATCGCGACGCTGCTGCGGCTGGCGCTCGGCATCGCCACGACGCGGCTGATCCTGGCCAACGGCCAGAAGGGTGTGGACGCCGCCGGCCACGTCATCCAGGGCTTCTCGCAATTCGTGATGAGCGGCGATTTCGTCATCGGAATCGTCGTCTTCATGATCCTCATCACGGTCAACTTCCTCGTCATCACCAAGGGCGCGACCCGTATCGCCGAGGTGGGCGCCCGCTTCACCCTCGACGCCATCCCCGGCAAGCAGATGGCGATCGACGCCGATCTCAATGCGGGGCTGATCGACGACAAGGAGGCGCAGCGCCGCCGCCGTGAGCTGGAAGAGGAATCGGCGTTCTTCGGCTCGATGGACGGCGCCTCGAAATTCGTGCGCGGCGAGGCGGTGGCCTCGCTCATCGTCATCGCCGTCAACGTGTTCGGCGGCGTCATCATCGGCACCACCCGCCACGGCATGCCGCTCGGCCAAGCCGCCGACGTCTTCGTCAAGCTGTCGGTCGGCGACGGCCTCGTCTCGCAGATCCCGGCGCTGATCGTCTCGCTCGCCGCCGGCCTCCTCGTCTCCAAGGGCGGCACCCGCGGCGCGACCGAGGAAGCCGTGCTCGGCCAGCTCAGCGCCTATCCGCGCGCGCTGATCGTCGCCGCCGCGCTGATGCTGATGTTCGCCATCGTCCCCGGCCTGCCGTTCCTGCCCTTCGTCACGCTCGCGGGCCTGATGGGCTTCGTGGCGGTCACCATTCCGAGACGCCGGGCATCCCGGGCCGCCGCCGCGGCCGCCCAGGTGAAGCGCGAGGAGGAGAGCAAGCAGGCCGAGACCAAGGAATCGGTCAAGGAGCAGCTGCGCACGCCGGAGATCGAGCTCTGCCTCGGCCGTCAGGTCGCGGCCCAGATCCAGGGCAACCACGCCGAGCTGCACCACCGCGTCGCCAAGATGCGCCGCAAGTTCGCGCGCCAGTACGGCTTCGTCGTGCCCGACATCAAGCTCACCGACAGCCTCAACCTACCGCCCAAGACCTACCAGATTCGCATTCACGGCACGGTGGCCGCGACCCAGGAGATGCGGCCGGGCGAGCTGCTCGTCGTCGTCGGCGATGGGCCGCGCCCCGACGTGCCGTCCGAGGAAGTCCGCGAGCCCGCCTTCGGCATGAAGGCCCTGTGGGTCGTCGACGCCTATGCCGGCGAGATCCGCCGCTCCGGCTTCGAGGCGATCGACGGCGCCTCCGTCCTGCTCACCCATCTCTCCGAGGTGATCCGCAACAACCTGCCCCAGTTCCTGTCCTACAAGGACATGCGGGCGCTGCTCGACCGGCTCGACCCGGAATACAAGCGGCTGATCGACGAGATCTGCCCCTCGCAGATCTCGCATTCCGGCCTGCAGGCGGTGCTGAAGCTGCTGCTCTCCGAGCGCGTCTCGATCCGCAACCTGCACCTGATTCTGGAGGCGGTGGCCGAGATCAGCCCGCATGCCCGCCGCGCCGAGCAGATCGCCGAGCACGTCCGGATGCGCGTCGCGCAGCAAATCTGCGGCGATCTCGCCGAGGACGGGGTGCTGCACGTCCTGCGGCTCGGCGCCAACTGGGATCTGACCTTCCACCAGAGCCTGAAGCGGGATGCCAAGGGCGAGGTCATCGAGTTCGACATCGACCCGCGCCTCGTGGAGCAGTTCGGCACGGAAGCCGGCGAGGCGATCCGCGAACGGATGCGGCAGGTCCACGGCTTCGCCCTCGTCACCGCCCCCGACGCCCGGTCCTATGTGCGGATGATCATCGAGCGGATTTTCCCGACCCTGCCCGTCCTCTCGCATCTGGAGATCGCCCGCGGCGTCGAGCTGAAATCGCTGGGCACCATCTCGTGATTCCGGGCTTCGGCAGCCTGTTCGGCGGAGAGGCCTTCCTCGGCGTCTTCCTGATCTTCTGCCGGATCGGCGGCTGCCTCCTGATCGTGCCCGGCTTCTCCAGCCCGCGCGTGCCGGCGCAGGTGCGGCTCCTCATCGCCGGCGGCGTGTCGCTCGCCGTCACGCCGCTGCTGCTGCCGCTGTTTCAGACCAAGCTCTCGGGTCAGGCGCCGACCGAAACGCTGACTTGGATCGCCAGCGAGACGGTGACCGGGCTGCTCATCGGCCTGCTCGGACGCATCTTCGTCTTCGTGCTGGAAACCGTGATGAACGCGGTCTCGACCATGGTCGGCTTCGGCTCGATGCCGGGCACGCCGGTCGAGGGGACCGACGCGATCCCCGCGGTCGAATCGCTGATCGTCTTCACCGCGGTCGCGCTGATGTTCGCGGCCGACCTGCATTGGGAGCTGTTCCGCGGCCTCGTCGATTCCTACGGCCGCATCCCGCCCGGCGAGGGCTTCGGCACGCAGACCGCGCTGGTGCGCATCGCCGACCAGATCGCCGAGGCCTTCACCCTCGCCCTGCGGATTGCGGCCCCCTTCATCATCTACGCGGTGGCGGTGAACCTCGCGGCGGGCTTCGTGAACAAGCTCACGCCGACGATCCCCGTCTACTTCGTCGCCACGCCCTTCGTGATGTTCGGTGCGCTGCTGCTGCTCTACACGCTCTCCAGCGAGTTCATGACGCAGTTCCTGTCCGGCTACGTCGCCTGGCTGCGCAAAGGCTGAGTGCCATCATGTCCGCCGCCGACATCGCCAAGCGCCTGAAGCGCGCCGAGCGGCTCACAGCCGTGCAGGAGCAAATGCGCCGCGCCGCCGAGTGGCAGCTCGCCGAGACCCGGCGCAATGCCGAGGCGGTCGAGGCGGACCGGGCGGCTTTGCTCGCCGCGGTCGGGTCCTCGGCCCACGGCCACCTGTTCCTGGAGGCCGCCAACCGCCGTCTGCGCGGGCTCGCCGCGCGGGCGACCGAACTCGAACGAATCGCCGCATCCCAGGCCGACGAGGTGCGCGAGCAGGGCCTCGCGCAGAAGCGCGCGGAGCTGAGCGCTGAGCGGATCGAGACGCTGCTCGACCGGGAGCGCGACCGGCTCGATGCGATGGAGCGGCTCGACGGCCTCGCCCAGCGCCGCGACGCAAGCCTCCCGTAAGCCAGCGGATCTACACTCCGCTCCATCCTCAGCGGCGCGCGCCCGGTTCGCGCCGCATCAAGGTTTGACGGCGCGATGAGCATCACCCCCCCTTCCGACATCGTGATGGACGTGGCGCGCGCCGCCGACCCGGCCCGCTATCAGGAGGCCGCGGCCAAGCTGTCGCAGCCCGGCGACCCGGCCGCCTTCGCCAGCGCCGCCGACGACGCGGCGCGCGAGGTCGGCCTGACCACGCACATGCCCCTCGACGTCCACGGGGCGCTGACGGGCCTGAAGAACGAGACTGCCCGGACCGGTTCCGCCGACCCCTACCGGAAGTTCGAGGGGCAGGTGATCCAGCAATTCGTCGAGGCGATGCTGCCCAAGGCCGAGACCGTCTTCGGCAAGGGCAATGCCGGCGGCATCTGGAAATCGATGCTCGCCGAGCAGCTCGGCCAGCAGATCGCGCAGACCGGCGGCATTGGCATCGCCCGCATGCTGAATGCCGCCCGCCCCGCCGGCACCACGGTCACGCCCACAGGCACGCCCACCGGCACCGGCGTCGCGGGTAAGGTCTGACCGCCATGCTGATCGACTCCCTGAAGCGGTTGGAGGCCACCGTCGAGGCCGAGACCGAGGCGCTCAGTGCCAATGCGGCCCTCGATCTCGACGCGGTCAACCGGGCCAAGAGCCGGAGCCTCCTGGAACTCACCCGCCTCGCCCGCGGCCTCGACGTCGCGACCCTCGACGCCGAGACCGGGATCGTGCTGGCGCGCCTGCGCGACAAGCTGATCCGCAATCAGGAGGCCGTCGCCCTGCATCTGCGGGCGGTGGAGGAGGTCGGCGAGACGCTGCAGGCCAGCCTGCAGGCCGCCGAGTCCGACGGCACCTATTCGGCGCGCCTGGGACGCGACTGATCCATGCGCGTCCTCGTCTCGGGTCTGTGGATCTGCGCTGTCACCATCGCCTCCTGCTACGCGGCGGTGACCTTCGGCGGCGGGTTCTTCTCGAAATCGACCGAGCCCTATCTCGAAGGGCTGCAATATCAGAAGCTTGCGCCCATCAACATTCCGATGGTCGCCGAGGGCAAGGTGCAGGGCTACGTCATCGCCGTGCTGGTCTTCACGGCCGACGCCAAGCTGATGCACACGCTCCCCGTCGCCCCCAACGCCTTCGTGGTCGATGAGGCCTTCCGCCAGATCTACGGCGATACCACGATCGATTTCCGCAAGCTCGCCCGCTACGACATCAACGGCCGGCTGGCCCAGATCCGCGCCAAGGTGAACGAGCGCCTCGGCTCCGACGTGGTCAAGGACGTGCTGGTGGACGAGTTGAATTTCGTGGCCAAGCGCGAGGTGCGCTCCTGATCGCGATCAGGTGCGCCGTCGGCATTCGTCGATCAAATCCTTCAGCTCGCAATCGATCACGTACAGGCGACCCAAGCCACGTTTGTGAGAGCCACCATAGAAGAAGCCTGTCATTTTATAGACTAGGCTCGCGTGAATGAGGCCGCGCCCGAACGGAAGCCCCCATCCACTCTGATAAAGCGTCTTGTTTCCCACTGACATCAAGTCGGAAATCGAGTCCGACACATCAGCACGTTCAGCAAACAGGACATCGATCCGGTCGCTAAGTTCCTGAACGCTCAGCTTGGCAAGATCGCCCCTGAGATTGATACCGATGCGCATTCTCAGCCGTAGTCCGCAAGATTTCTGGAAATCGCTTCAAAACTGCTCAAGCGGAGCGTGAGTTGGACACTCCATATTCGGCCGGCTTTCAAGCGCTGCGTGGTCGTTGGATAGATACCACGGGAAAATGGTGACAAGACCCCTGTTGATCCCATCTATTCCTGCTCGCATCCTGCCGCCGTCATGACCTGCTTCACCGGCCTCTCCGCCTTTCCCATCACCCCCGCCTCCCCCGACGGATGCGTGGAGACGGCGGCGTTGCGCGCCCTCATCGCGCGGCTCGCCGCCGCGGGGGTGGATTCGATCGGGCTGCTCGGCAGCACCGGCACCTACGCCTATCTCTCCCGCGCGGAGCGGCGCCGCGCGCTCGATGCGGCCCTCGACGAGGTGGGCGGCCGGGTGCCGGTCATCGTCGGAATCGGGGCTTTGCGCACCGACGAGGCCGTGGCCTTGGCGCAGGACGCGCGGGCGGCGGGTGCCGCCGCCGGGCTCCTGGCCGCAATCTCCTACACGCCGCTGACCGACGAGGAGGTGTTCGAGCATTTCTCGGCGATCGCCACGGACAGCGGCCTGCCAATCTGCATCTACGACAATCCCGGCACCACGCATTTCCGGTTCACGCCCTCGCTGGTCGGGCGGCTCGCGCAGGTGCCCGGAATCCGCGCGCTCAAGAGCCCGGCGCCGGACTCCGACGCGGTGGCCGGCCAGCTCGACGCCCTGCGCCGGGCGGTGCCGGCCGAATTCCGGCTCGGCTTCAGCGGCGACTGGAACGCGGCCGAGGCGCTGCTGGCCGGCGGCGAGGCTTGGTACAGCGTCGCGGCCGGGCTGTTTCCGGAACCCTGCCTCGCGATCCTGCGGGCGGCCCGCGCCGGCGAGGCCGCGCGGGCGCGGGCCCTGAACGCGCGGATGCAGCCGCTCTGGGACCTGTTCAAGGAATTCTCCAGCCTGCGGGTCACCTACGCGGCGGCCCATCACCTCGGCCTGTGCCGGGCCGATCCGCCCCGGCCGATCCTGCCGCTGTCCGAACCCGTCCGGAATCGGGTGGCGGAGGTCGTGGACCGGCTGGCACGCGCCTGATCCGGCCGCTGCGGGACACTCGCGCTCCCGCGTTCTTAAAGGTCGATTCACGCAGAACTGTTTGACTCACCTTCAGAGTAAGTTCTGCGTAATCGAGTGCCATGCCCCCATCGGTCGCCGGCGCGCCGGACCTGTCCGGCCTCATCGAGCTCTCGCGCGATCCCGCGCTGGACCTGAAACCCGTGATTCTGCGGGTGCAGACCGACCTGTTCCTGGCCGCTCCGGTCCATGATCGGGCGATCCTCAGGGAGTTCGAGTCCCTCGCCGCGGGTCTGATCCCGACGGTGGACGAGGAAACGGCGCGCGTCGTCGCCGAGAAGCTCAAAGGATGCCCCGACGTCCCGGCCGGCGTGCGCGCCGCGCTCGAAGCCCGCGGCTTTCCCGTCGCGCTGCCTCCGGAGCCCGAGACGGAAGCGGAAGCCGACCGCGCGCTCGCCGAGAATCCCGGCGCGCTGATCGGCACCCGCGTGCTGGACCGCCTGCTCGCCCGCGCCCGGACCGACGCGGATCTCGCCCGTATCCTGCTCGGCCGGCCCGACATTCCGCCCGCCGACCTCGCGCCGCTCTGGCTCTATGCCGGTCCGGAGCAGCGCAGCGCGATCACCCAGGCCGTCGAGGCCACCGCCGCCCTGCGCCCCTGCCCGCCGGCCCCCCGTGCGCTCGCGACGAGCCTCGTCGAGCATTCCCATGCCCGCGACGTGCAGGCCTTCATCACCGCGCTTGGTCGCGGGCTCGGCCTGCCGCCGAACTATCTCGGCGCCGCCGTCGATCCGGTCGCCCGCTACGATCTGCTGACGCTTGCGCTGCGCGCCGCGGATCTGCGCGAGGGCGAAGCGGTCTTCGTCTTCCTCACCCTCAACGACAGCGTCGCGCGCTCGGTCGATCGCGTGTTTTCTCTGGTCACGCTGTTTCGCGAGACGAGCCGGGCCACCGCCCGCGACCTGCTCTGCGCGATCTTCGGCGTGCCCGTGATGGAGCGTGCCGTGGGCGAGCATCAGCCATTGCACGGCCCCGAAGCCAAGCGCGGCAGCACCGCGGCCGAGCGCCTGCGCACGGTGCTCCCGATGCGCCTGCGCCGGACGAGCTGACGCCAAGCCCGAAGGCTACTCCGCGAGCAGGAGGCCGTGCCGGCCCTCGCGGTCGTCGATCTCGACAATCCAGAGATCGGAATCGAAGCGGATCTCCCGCGCGAGGCGTTCCTCAACATCCGGCGTCGGGACGGCGGTGAGGATCGGCGTGAACCGGCGATCGCCCGCGTCATCCGCCTCGATCAGCGCCTGGGGCGCTGGGCCGTAGAGGTCGGCGGTGCCGTCGAGCCGGTCGATCTTGACGAAAATCGCCCCCGCCTCCGCCGAACCGCGGCGGCGCTGCACCGCGGGGATGTTCTCGCCGTTGAGACGGCGCAGATGCGCGGAGACCCAGAAATCCGAGCGAAGGCGTGGCATGCCCGGTTCATAGGCGCCGATGGCCGCCGCGTCGATGGCGCGGCGTCAGGACGGCCGCGCTTTAGTGTCTTTCACAAAACTCCCGCCGCGCTGTCATCGCCAGAGCGAGAACGGTCGCAGACCGGGAGTTTTGTGAGGCACGCTTACCCGCCCGCCTTGGCGGTCATCTCGCGGGTCAGCGCGCGCAGGGTCGGCCCGGCCGCCTCGCCCTTGACCGGCATCTTGCGGTCGCGCTCGAACTTCTCGATCGCCGCCTTCGTGCCGGGTCCCATCAGGCCGTCATCCTTGAGCGGACCGTAGCCGAGCTTGGTCAGGGCGCGCTGCGCCCGGATCACGGTCGAGTCCGGCTTTGGCCCTTCGGACTTGCCCGCATCCGCCTTCGTCTCGGCCTTCGGTTCATTCGCGGCGGGCTTGGGCGCGGGCTTGCGCTCGGCCCTGGGGGTGACGGAGGCGGTCGTCTCGCCGGAGCGGATCATGTCGGCGATGCTGTCGCGGGCGGGCACCGGCACCTCGCGCACGGGGGCGGGCTTCGGCGCCTCCACCGCGCGCACCTCCCGGACCGGTGAGGCTGCGGGCCGCGCGGCTACGGGCTTCGGCTCCACGGTCGGCAGGATCGGGGCCGGGTGCGGCCCGGCCTGGAGGCCCATGGCGTTGACGCAGACATAGACTGCCGCGCCGACCCCGAGGAACGTCCCGAACACGCCGCCGGGATAGCGCCGGCAGACCTGCCCGGCCCCCGTCGCGGCGGAGAGGAGAGCGGCCTTCCAACCGGACGCGGCAGGCCTGCGCGGGGCCGGCTTGCGGCGCGGCACGGATTTGGCCGGGCCTCGGGCGACGCGCATGTCACCGGGGACGACGATCTCGCGCTGGTCCCGTCTGGCGGGCGGCTCGCGCATCAATTCGCTCCTTTACGTGGGAATGGCGCTTCGTTCGGTCGGATCATCCGGCGCGGCGCATCGGCGGGTTGGTAGAGAGCGGGGCGGGATCGAACAGGCCGGCCGGCCGACGGATCGGCTCAGGGACTGGCTCCGGCATCGCCGCGACCCGCACCGAAGTCCGGATCGGCGCCGGCTGGGCCTGCGCGGCGGCAGCCTTCGCACCGTTGCCGGAAGCGTCCCGCGCACCGGCCGTAGCGGTTTTGGCGCGGCTGCAATCGAGCGGCAGGGTCACGGTGACGGCGGTACCCTTGCCGGGGGCGCTCTCGACCGAGACGGCGCCGCCATGCAGCCCCGCGAGGCCGCGCACCACCGAGAGGCCGAGCCCGGTGCCCTCGTGGCTCCGGCCGTAGCCGCCGCCGACCTGGAAGAAGGGGTCGCCGAGCCGCGGCAGGTCGGCCTCGGTGATGCCGATGCCGTCATCGCTCACCACGATGTCGAGATAGGCTCCGCCCCGGCGCACCATCACCTCCACCCGCCCGCCGCGCGGCGTGAACTTCACGGCGTTGGAGATCAGGTTGATGAGCATCTGGCGGCAGGCGCGGGCATCGGCCACGAGGGCGCAGCCGGCGGGCACGGGCGCGCTCGTCAGGGTGATGCCGGAGGCGTCGGCCTTGAGCCGCATCAGGTCGCAGCAGCCGCGAATCAGCGCCTCGACATCGACCGGCTCCGGCTGGAAGTCGAAATGCCCGCCGCGGATGCGCGAAATGTCGAGCAGCGTGTTCACCACGTCGAGCAGATGGCGCCCGGACTGGGCGATGATGCCGGCATATTCGCGCGACCGCTCCGGCGAGAGGCTCATCGCGCCCTCACCGCCCAGCACGTCCGAGAAACCGATGATGGCGTTGAGCGGCGTGCGCAGCTCGTGGCTGACGGTCGCGAGGAAGTGGGTCTTCACCTCGTCGGCGCGCTCGGCCTCGGCGCGGGCGCGGTCGAGCTCCTGCGCGTGGCGGCGATGCTCGGACACGTCGCGGGTCACGGCGACGACGGTCGAGCCGTTGGCGCCGGCGAGCCCCGCCTCGATCCGGTGAGCGCGCATTTCGGCGAAGATCGTGCGGCTGCCGTCGCCGCGGGCGGCGTCGAGATGCAGGCGGAACGGCACCGTGGCCGGCGCGCCGTGGGCGGCGACGTCGCTGATCGCCTGGAGCAGGGCCGGACGATCGCCGATATGCACCCGGTCGAGCAGGCCGTGGCCGCGTAGGCGGCTCGCCTCGGCGCCGACGAAGCGGGCAGCCGAACCGCTCGCCTCCAGCACGCGGCCGTTGGCGTCGTGCCAGGTCACGAGGTCGTCGATGGCCGAGAGCAGCAGGCGGTCGCGGGCCTCGTTGTCCTGCATCCGGGCGCGCCACTCGCCCTCGCGGCGCATGTGCTCCATCGCCTGCGCCGCGATGTGGCCGATGGCGGTCACGGCAAAGACCGGCATGACGATTGCGTTGGGCCAATCGAGCGCGAGGGCGCCGACCGGCAGGTAACCGCTCAGCGCGATCGCGAAGGCGCCGACGACGGCGATGACGGACGCGGCGATCGTCGCCCGGCGCGAGCCGGAGACCATCGCCTCCAGCGGCACCGCCACGAGCCAGATGGCCGCGGCCGAACTCGCGCCGCCGGTCAGTGCGGCGAGGCAGACGACGATGCCGGTCAGGCCGAGCGAGGACAAGGCATGCGCGACCCAGAGCGAGCCGGTGCGCGACAGGACCACGGCGGCCAGCAGCGGCAGGAACAGGCTCGCGATGGCGATCGCCTCGAGGCCGCTCGGGACACCGCGCCAGACGAGGTAGGGCGGCAGGCCCGCCATCATCACGGCGCCGGTGGCAAGCCGCGAGATCAGGAACCGCTCGTGGCGGAAGCGCACGCTCGGCTCGGCCAGCGCGGAGGCATGGACCAGCCCGGCCAGGCGGGAATCGAACAGGGAAGCAAGGGTACCGTCTTTACGCAACACCACCACGCACAACGCAAGCCTTGACCCGGAACACGGGTGTCTTGCGCCCCTCGACTGCTCGTTACGATCTCAGGCAAACCGTCGCAGAGGCGGTTTAAGCGAGGATGAAAAGGGTCGCTCACTTGCCGCCGAGTGCGGCGACGACCGGACCCGGAGGCGGCGCCGATCCCCGCTTTTCACAAGGTCCGGGCGGGGCCGGACCGCCGCTCCACAGAGGGTAAACAGCGGTCCGGGAGGGGGCGGGCTCGCGAAAAAACACTTCGTTCACCACGTCGGCGCTTTCGCCCCTTCCGGTTCATCCGGCGGTGGCGCGAGGATGGCAGGATCGGGCGATCGACCTGCGTCGGCCGCGCCGGCGATGCAGTGCCCTCTGGAACCGGAACGATGTCGTTTCTTCTGCGCGCCGCCCTGGTGATCGGCGCCCTCTCCTATCTCGCGCTTCAGCGCCAGGGTGGCGCCGATCCGTCCCGGCCGCACGCCGCCGGGACGGGGATCGCAACGGGCGATGTCATGGATCGCCTGACCACGGGCGGCATCGGCGCGCTGGTGGAGGCCGTGAACGCCCTGCCGCCCGAGGCGCACGAGGACATGGCGCGGGCCGGGGCGAACGCCCTCGTCCGCCATGTCGGCGGACGGATCGCACCGACCCAGCCGTCCGCCGACACCTTGTCCGCCAGCGATCGACAACCGCCCTGGCGGGGAGCAACTTCGCCCTAAGCGCGGTTCTGGCCTGATGTGAGGGCCTCGCGAAACGCCTGCCCGCCGCTCCGCTCCTCTCTGAGCACGGTGGCGCAGCGGGCGTTTTGCGACCGTCACTCGGGCGGTGCTCGTGTCACGCACCGGTGCCATGAGCCGGGAGGGAACAAGGATGTTCGGCTTCGGAAGCGAATACGAGGGCTTGGCCTTCTGGCTGCCGCTGGTCTGGGCCGGCCTGCTGGCGCTGGCGGTAGCGATGTACGTCGTCATCGACGGGTTCGACCTCGGCGTCGGCATCCTCTTCACCGCCGCGCGGCCCGGCAACTGGCGTGACCGGATGATGCTCTCGGTGGCGCCGATCTGGGACGGCAACGAGACCTGGCTCGTGCTCGGCGGCGGTGGGCTGTTCGCGGTCTTCTCGGTCGCCTACGCGATCCTGCTGCCGGCGCTCTACCTGCCGATCATCCTGATGCTGATTGCGCTGATCTTCCGCGGCGTCGCCTTCGAGTTTCGCTTCAAGGCCGAGCGCTCGCAGGTGGTGTGGGACAACGCGTTCCACTACGGCTCGCTGATCGCCACCTTCGCGCAGGGCATGGTGCTCGGCGCCTTCGTCCAGGGCTTTCAGACCGAAGGACGGGGCTTCTCCGGCGGGACACTCGACTGGCTCACGCCCTTCAGCGTCATGACCGGCATCGGACTCGTCTGCGGCTACGGGCTGCTCGGCGCGACGTGGTGCGTGATGAAGACCTCGGGCGAGCTGGAAATCTGGTCACGGATCAAGGCCAAGCAGTTCCTGATCGGCACCGTCGTCTCGATGGCGGTCGTCAGCGCCTGGGTGCCGTTCCTCGGCCTGCATATCCAGTGGCGCTGGTTCTCCTGGCCGAACGTCCTGTTCGTGGCGCCCGTGCCGTTGCTGACGGCCTTCGTTTGCTGGCGCATCTGGAAGGCGATTGAGGACGGGCGCGATGTCGCGCCGTTCCTTCTCTCGATCGCCCTGTTCCTGCTCGGCTTCCTCGGGCTCGCGATCAGCCTGTTCCCCTACATCGTGCCGCCCAAGCTCACGATCTGGCAGGCGGCCAACGCGACCTCGGCGCTGCAATTCGCCCTCGTCGGCTACGCGGTGGTGATGCCGCTGACGCTCGCCTACACGGCCTACGCCTACTGGGTCTTCCGGGGGAAGATCGAGGAGAACCCGAACGCGGCGAGCTACCATTGAGCGCCCGCCGCATCTTCTGGTTCGCGGCCCTCTACGGCCTGAGCCTCCTCGCCTTCACGGCGCTCGTCTACTTCATCCGCGCCATCGCGCGCTGAGACGGGCGCCGGCTCAGAAGCAAAGGGGAATGGCAGCGCGCAGCCAGAGCCCCACCCCCTCGCGGGCCCACAGGAGCGCGCCGGCCAGGGTCAGCGCGCCGAGAAGGGCGAGGACGACGAGTTCGTCCCGAACGCTCATGCCGGCCTCGCCCGCTGCGCCAGGGGGACGTCGCGGATCGGCAGGTTGAGAAGACCGGCCAGGAGCGCGATGCCGATGGAGAGGGTCCAGGCCGCATTGTAGGAACCGGTCTGGGCGAAGATGAAGCCCGCCCCCCACGCGCCGAAAAAGGCGCCGACCTGATGGCTCATGAAGACGATGCCGAACAGGGTCGAGAGATAGCGCACGCCGAAGATCTGCCCGACGAGGCCGCTCGTCAGCGGGACAGTGCCGAGCCAGAGGAAGCCGATGGCGCAGGCAAACAGCGTCGCGGTCAGCGGGGTGAAGGGCAGGACGACGAACAAAGCCATCACCGCCGCGCGGGCGAAGTAGATCCACGACAGCACGTATTTCTTGCGCAGCCGGTCCGCGGCGACGCCGAAGGCGTAGGAGCCGAGGATGTTGAACAGGCCGATCAGGGCCAGCGCACGGGCGCCGATCCCCGGATCGAGGCCGGCATCGCTCAACACGGCCGGCAGGTGGGTCGAGACGAAGGCGATGTGGAAGCCGCAGACGAAGAAGCCGGCATTGAGAAGCCAGTAGCCGCGATGGCCGGCCGCCTGCCGCAGGGCGGCGCCGAGCGGGATCGCGTCGGCGGAGGCGGCCGTCCGCACCGCGGCGGGGGCAGCCTTCCGGGCAATGCCGAGGGCGAGCGGCACCATCAGGGCGGCCAGCCCGGCGCCGGCCAGCAGCGCCCCGCGCCAGCCGAGGCCGTCCACCGCGATCTGGGTGGCCGGCACGAGCAGGAACTGCCCGACGGATCCGCCCGCCGTGACGATGCCCGCGGCCGCGCCTCGGCGTCCGGCCGGCATCATCGGCACGACCGCGCCGAGCACGAGGACGAAGGTGACGCCGGTCATGGCCAGCCCGAGCAGGAAGCCGAGCGTGACGGTGAGGCCAATGGCCGAGGACACGAAGGCCGCCAGCGCGAGGCCGAGCGCGTAGAGGAGGCCACCGCCTGCGGCGACGCGGCCGGGCCCGTACCGGTCCGCCAGCGCCCCGATGAAGGGCTGGGCGAGCCCGAAGATCAGGTTCTGCACGGCCATGGCGAGGCCGAAGCTCTCGCGCCCGACGCCGAGATCCAACTCCACCGGCCGCATGAACAGGCCGAACCCCTGGCGGAGTCCCAGGGCGATGGTCACGATGACCGCGCCGCAGGCGAGCGCGATCCAGGGAGAGGGCCGGCGGAGAAGCGGAGGGGAGGTCACGATCGTCGATCCGGGAAAGCGGGCCGGGATAATAGTCACAGACGCATGGATGTGCCGAGCTTGCCCTGGATCGATCGATGCAGGCTGGAGCTCGAGGCCCATACGCCCAACGCGATGATGCTGAACGCCGCCCCCAAAGCCGAGACCCCAAGCCAGCCGGCATGAGCGTAGGCCGTGGTCGCGCCGATCGCACCGATGGCGCTGCCGACGGCGTAGAACACCATGTAGCCGCCCACGAGACGGCTGCGGGCCTCGGGGTGCCGGGCGAAGAGGATGCTTTGATTGGTGACGTGCACAGCCTGCACCGCGAGGTCGAGCAAGACGACGCCGACGAGAAGGAGGGGGATCGACTGCGCCAGCAGCGCGATCGGTCCCCATGAGACCAGCAGGACGACCAGGGCCAAGCCCGTCGTCCACTGGCCGAGGCCGCGATCCGCGAGCCGGCCGGCAGCGGTCGCGGCGAACGCGCCCGCCAGACCGAGGAGGCCGAACAGGCCAATCTGCGTGTGGGAGTAGGCGAAGGGTGCAGCGCTGAGGGGCAGCACCATCGCCGTCCAGAAGGCGCTGAAGGCCGCGAAAACGAGGAGCGCTAGGATGCCCCGCACGAGCAGGATCGGGTCCTGCAGGAACAGGGTGGGAATGGAGCGGAGCGCGGCGGCATAGCTGCCCGCGCGGTCGGGAGCCGGATGACGCGGCAGGGTAAGGGCGAGGAGACCGAGCATCATGAGCGTCAGCCCGGCGGAGGTCAGGTAGACGGCCCGCCAGCCGCCGAGGTCCGCCACCGTCCCTGCCACGAAGCGGGCGGCGAGGATGCCGGCGACGATGCCGCTCGTCACCGTCCCGATCGCCCGGCCCTGCTCGGCCGGCCGCGCCAGCGTCGCGGCGAAAGCCACCAGCACCTGGACCACGACCGCCAGCAGGCCCACCGCCGCCATACCGGCAAAGAGCATGGCCTCCATCTCGGCCGTGGCCACAGCGAGCAGCGCAATGACCGATAGCGCGCCCTGTATGAGCACGAGACGGCGGCGATCGACGCGGTCGCCGAGCGGCACGATCAGGATCAGGCCCAGCCCGTAGCCGACCTGGGTCAGCGTCACCACAAGACCGATGGCACCGGGTGAGATCCTGAAATCGCGCGCCATCGCGTCGAGGAGGGGCTGGGCGTAGTAGACGTTCGCGACGCTGAGGCCGGCGGCCACGGCCAGGATCAGTGTCGTGACCCGTTCCAAGCCTGAGTTCATCCGGTTTGGGGTTTGGCAATCGCCCGTCTGCGGCATCGGTCCTGTCCTGCATGAGCCCATTTTGGTTCAATGTTGAGACCACTTGTGCGCACCATGATCCAGTTCTAAGTTAGAACCAGATTGCTCGGGCAGGAGCAGGGTGGATGGTGAAGCGGGTCGGCTTCGGCAAAGCGGCATGCCCGGTGGCGCGGGCCCTCGACGTCATCGGCGACTGGTGGTCGCTCCTCATCATCCGTGACGCCTTCGAGGGTGTGCGGCGCTTCAGCGAGTTTCAGGCAGGCCTCGGCATCGCGAAGGGCATGCTGGCGACCCGGCTCCGCGACCTCACGGAGCGCGGCGTCCTGGAGACCGCGCCGGCTTCGGACGGGAGCGCCTACCGCGAATACGTTCTGACGGAGAAGGGCCGCGGCCTCTTCCTCGTCATCGTCGCGCTTCGGCAGTGGGGCGAGGATTTCCTCTATCGTCCCGACGAGAACCGATCCGCCCTTGTGGACACGGCAACGGGCATCCCGGTCGCACGTATGGCGTTGCACTCGGCCGAGGGACGCTCCCTGACCTGGACCGAGACTCGCGTGAGGAAAGCGGGCGGCGATTGAGTGGGCGCCGGAAAGGCGTGGGGAGCCGGGATATCCGCTTCCAGGTAAAGGGGCAGGGTCCGGCCTCCACCCTCACCAACCCTGAGCAGGGTCAAGCCGATCGGCCTTCGATCTCAGCCCTGCCCCATTCCGGATCCTACGACGGCAGCGAGGAGAGCGGTGACCGAGCGTGTCGCCGGGGCCACCCATCGGCGCCCATCTTCACGCCCCCCTTCGGGCGCGTAGCCTTGCCGGCCCCCGCTCCGCTAAGGTCCGCCCCATGATGCGTGATTTCCGGCGGGCGGCGAACGGTTCGCAATGACGGCGCAGGGACCGGACAAGCCGGGCGAGGATGGGACCGAGACGCGGGCCGCAGCGCGCGAAGCCGCGCGGGCGGCCGCTTTGCTGGCGCGCCAGCTCGGCCGCCTCGCCGGGAGCGCGGGACGCAGCGCTTGGCGCAGCGGAACCGCCGCCGCCAGGGATGCGGCCAAGGGGGCAGCCAACGGGGCCAGGCCGGTCTTCGCTCGCACCGCGGACCGCCTCCGCTCGACCGGGCCGCGCACCGCACCGGCAACGCCCGTCGCGGCCCCGGTCGATCAGCCGGAAACGCGAAGCGATCCCGTCGATTATCCCTCCGCTCGCCCTCCCCGCCGCCGTCGGCCCTGGGTGATCGGATTGGCCGTCCTGATCGGCCTGCCACTGGTGATCCTAACCGGATACGTCTTTGTCGCCTTCGCCTCCCTGCCGCCGCTCGGCGGGGTGGCGCCGGAGGCAAACCAGCGCGCCCTCGTGGTCGAGGCCGAGAGCGGGCGTGCCTTCGCCACCCGCGGCGCGTTCCAGGGGGAGCGGCTGACCGAGAAGACCCTGCCGCCCCGCCTCGCCCAGGCGATCGTCGCGATCGAGGACCGGCGCTTCTACAGCCACTGGGGCATCGACCTGCGCGGCATGGCCCGCGCCGTCTGGCGCAACGCGACCGGCGGCGGCGTGCGCGAGGGCGGCTCGACCATCACCCAGCAATATGCCCGGCTCACTTCGCTCACCCAGGAGAAGACGCTCAAGCGCAAGATCCAGGAGGCCTTCCTGGCGCTGCGCCTCGAGAGCACGCTGACGAAGCCCGAGATCCTCGTCGGCTATCTCAACACCGCCTATTTCGGTGCCGGCGCCTACGGGGCGGATGCGGCGGCGCGACGCTATTTCGGACACGGGGCGGCGGGACTGACCCTGCCGGAGGCGGCGATGCTCGCCGGCCTCGTGCGTGCGCCCTCGCAGCTCGCCCCGACCCGCAATTTCGGCGGCGCCAAGGAGCGGGCCGACCTCGTGCTCCAGGCCATGGTCGAGACCGGCGCGATCAGCCAACCCGAGGCCGACAAGGCGCGGGCGGAAAAGCTCACCCTGCACACGCCGCCCGAGACGCCGCCGGGCACCAACTACTTCCTCGACGCGGTGTCGGGCGACGTGAAGCGGCTGACCGAGGCGGCCGGCGACGTCACCGCGCGCTCGACCCTCAACCTCGACCTCCAGAGCCTCGCCGAAGGCGTGCTCGCCCGCCGCCTCGACGGCGAGGGCGGAAAGAAGAAGGTCGGCCAGGGCGCGCTCGTGGCGATGGCGCCCGACGGGGCGATCCTCGCCATGGTGGGGGGCCGCGACTATGAGGACAGCCAGTTCAACCGCGCGACCCAGGCCAAGCGGCAGGCGGGCTCGCTGTTCAAGCTGTTCGTCTACCTCGCGGCCTATGGGAAGGGATTCTTCCCCGACAGCGTGCTCGTGGACCGCCCGACCCAGATCGGCGAGTGGGAGCCGCAGAACTCCAACAACCGGTTCCGCGGCGCCCTGCCGCTGCGCTCGGCCTTCGCGCTCTCGGTCAACACCATCGCGGCGCAGCTCGGCGAGGAGGTCGGCCTGCCCGCAATCGTCGCCGAGGCGCGCCGCCTCGGGGTGCAGTCGGACCTGCCGGAGGTGCCGAGTCTCGCCCTCGGCTCGGCCGACGTCTCGCTCCTCGAAATGACCCGCGCCTATGCCGGCGTGCTCGGCCCCGGCGTGCCGGTGGAGCCCTATATCGTCCGCACGATCCGGGGAAACACGCCGCAGCCGCTCTACCAGCGCCCGGCGCCGAAGCCCGGTGCGGCGATGGACGCGCAGGTCCAGTCGATGATGCTCGACTCGCTCCAGGCGGTGGTGGAATCCGGAACCGGCAAGGCCGCACGGGTCAACGGCCTCGCGGTCGGTGGCAAGACCGGCACCAGCCAAGACTATCGCGACGCGTGGTTCGTCGGACTGACCCCGGACATGATCGTCGGCGTCTGGGTCGGCAACGACGACAACACGCCGATGAACAAGGTGACCGGCGGCGACATCCCGGCCCGCGTCTTCCACGACTTCGTGGAACGGGCACAGAAGGTGCTGAAGGGCCGAAAGCGCCCGGCTCCCTCCGCCGCACGGGCGGAGCCGACGCCGGCCAACGCCGTGGCCCCAGCCCCGGCGCCAACCCCGGCCACGGGCGAAGTGCGCGGCGTGCCCGAGGTGGTCGATACCGGCACGCTGACAATCCGCGGGCGCAAGGTGCGGCTGCTCGGCGTCGTCGGCGAGGGCGGGGCGCTCGCCCGCCAACTCGCGCGCTATCTGCGCCGCCGAGAGATCGTCTGCTCCGGCGATCCGGCCTCCTCGCGCTGCCGCCTGGACGGCGACGACCTCGCCTCGCTGATCGTGACGGCGGGCGGGGCGCGGGCCGCCGAGGACGCGCCGAGCGATCTCATCGAGGCCGAGGATCAGGCACGCGCCGAGCGTGCCGGGTTGTGGCAGCGCGAGCGCTGAGTGTCTCTCACAAAACGCCTGGTGCGCCGTCATGGCCAGAGAGAACGGTCAGAGATCGAGAGCTTTGTGCGGCGCTCTGAATCACCTCTGCACTGACAAACCCCGCCGAATTTGCTGAGAGGGCAGATGAGGCGCACCATTTGCAATCGAAAATTAATGCAGATCAAATAACAGCATGGTGGAGTTCTGATTCAGAGGCCGCCACCGTGAACATCATCGACAACACGCGGATCGCCCTCACGCTCTCGATACCGCTCGCCTTGCTGACCGCAACGTCGGTCGGTTCGATCGTCTATGCCAAGTATTCACTCGACAGCATCGCCAATCAGACGCAGCGCGTCACCGACGTGCAGGCCGCGCGGCAGGAGCATATCCTCAAGGCACAGATCAACATCACCGAAGCGACGATTCAGAACCGCAACATCATCATCGAAACGGCCAGCGAGAAGGTGGCAGGCTACAAGAGCCGCCAGGATGCGGCGATTGCGGCGAGCCATGCGTCCCTCGACAAGTTGGCCGAACTCGCGGGAGAGCCGGAACATCGCGCCGCCAGCGAAGCGCTTCGCGAATCGGCGAAGACATATTTCAACATCCTGGGGCGCTCGACCGAACTGGGTTTGAAGAACGAGAGCGTCGCCGCGATGAAGGTCGCGCAGGAGGAGGCGGCTCCCGTGCGCGCCAAGCTTCGGGGACAGGTGCAGGCCCGCATCGATCGCATCGGTCAGGAAATGCAGGCGGAGAAACAGGCGGTCTTCGAGAATGCCCGCTTCGCGACGAACATCCTGATCGCAGGGTCCGCCCTGGCTCTGCTTGTCGCGCTCGGGCTGGCCGGCCTGATCGTCGTCTCCGGCATCGTTCGCCCGCTCAGCCGTCTCGTGTCGGTGCTGCGGCGGATGGCGCAGGGCGACATCGACGCCAGCATCGCCGAGGCGAAGCGGGGCGACGAGATCGGCGCGGTCGGCCGCGCCGTCGAGGGCATTCGCGAGATGGTCGCGCAGAAGGCCACCGAGCAGGCCGAGATGCGCCGCATTGCCGACGAGGCGGCGGCCGCCGAGCGCAAGCGCACGATGATCGAGCTGGCCGACCGCTTCGAGACGGCCGTGGGCGGCATCGTCGGCATGGTCTCGTCCTCGGCGACCGAGCTTCAGGCCACCGCCTCGACCATGACCGCGACGGCAGCCGAGACCGCCACCCAGGCGACCACCGTCGCCGCGGCCGCGGAAGAGGCCGCGACCAACGTCAACACCGTGGCCTCCGCCGCCGAGGAACTCGGCAGCTCGGTCGCCGAGATCGGCCGGCAGGTGGCGGGCTCCACCGATCTGGCGCAGGCCGCCGTCACGCAGTCGGACCGGACCGCGCATCTCGTCCAGGAACTGAACGCTGCCATGGGTCGCATCGGCGACGTGGTCGGGCTGATCTCCTCCATCGCCGGACAGACCAACCTTCTGGCGCTGAACGCCACCATCGAGGCGGCCCGCGCGGGGGAGGCCGGCCGCGGCTTCGCGGTGGTCGCGGCGGAGGTCAAGGAACTCGCCAACCAGACCGCCCGGGCGACCGGAGAGATCTCCGGCCAGATCGGGCAGATCCAGGGCGTGACCGGTGAGGCGGTCGCGGCGATCGGCGACATCGCCGGCCGCATCCGCGACATCGACACGACGGCGACCGCCATCGCCGCGGCGGTGGAGCAGCAGGGCGCGGCGACGCAGGAGATCGTCCGCAACGTCACCCAGGCCTCGTCTGGCACGTCGCAGGTGACGGGCAACATCGTGGGCGTGGCCAACGCCGCCGAGGAGACGGGCGCGGCGGCCAGCCAAGTGCTCGGCGCCGCAGGCGAGCTGTCACGCCAGTCCGAGGCCCTGCGCGCCCAGGTCTCGCAGTTCCTCGCCACGGTGCGGGCGGCATAAACGGCCGACGGGATTCCAAAGGGATCATCCCTTTGGCGGGGCGCCGGGGCAGCGCCCCGGCATCCCTTCAACCAGGGCTCCGCCCTGGACCCTATGAGAAGGGCTTGCCCTTTTGAATCCCCGAACTTTTACCGGAACGGCGGCTCGTCGAAGCTGCGGAGCTTGCGCGAGTGAAGGCCGGCCCGGTCGGCGCGCAGGGTGTCGAGCGTGGCGAGCCCGATCTTGAGATGCTCGGCCACCGCCCGCTCGTAGAAGGCGTTGGCCGCGCCCGGCAACTTGATCTCGCCGTGCAGCGGCTTGTCGGAGACGCAGAGCAGCGTGCCGTAGGGCACCCGCAGGCGATAACCCTGCGCGGCGATGGTGCCGCTCTCCATGTCCACCGCGATCGCCCGCGAGAGGTTGATGCGCCGCCGCTCCTGGCTGAAGCGAAGCTCCCAGTTGCGATCGTCGTAGGTCACGACCGTGCCGGTGCGCAGGCGCTGCTTCAGCGCGTCGGCCCGCTCTCCGGTGACGGCCGCCGCCGCCGCTTGCAGGGCGATCTGCACCTCGGCCAAAGCCGGCACCGGAATCTCCGGCGGCACAAGGTCGTCGAGGATGCGGTCGCGGCGCAGATATCCGTGGGCGAGCACGTAGTCGCCGATGGTCTGGGACTGACGCAATCCGCCGCAATGCCCGACCATCAGCCAGCAATGCGGGCGCAGCACGGCGAGATGGTCGGTGATGGTTTTGGCGTTGGAGGGGCCGACGCCGATATTGACCAGCGTCGTGCCCTGCGGCGCCCCGTCCGGCCCACGGCCGACGAGGTGGTAGGCCGGCATCTGGTACTTGTGCCAGGGCGAGGCGGCGATCAGCGCCGCCGGATCGGCCGAGGCGGCCTCCGCCTGCTCCACGACGATCCCGCCGGGCAGCACCAGCCGCTCCCCCTCCCCTGCCGCCAGACGCTCCAGCCCATGGCGGACGAAGCCGTCGACGTAGCGGTGATAATTGGTCAGCAGGATCCAGGGCTGGATCTCGCGCCAGTCCGAGCCGGTGTAATGCACGAGCCGGCGCAGGGAGTAGTCGGTGCGCACCCCGTCGAACAAAGCGAGCGGGCGCGGATCGCCCGCATTCTCCAGCCACAGGCCATCGGCGACCTCGTCGCCCACGACCGAGAGGAGCGGCGTCGGGAACAGGGTGGCGAGATCGCTGGTGCTGACGCCGCTGCCACCGAGATCGGTGCCGGGCTCGACGATGTAGGGATAGGGAATCTCCTGGGCCGACAGGCCAACCTCGATGCTGGCGCCGTAATCGCGCACGAGCGGCCGCAATTGCTCCAGGAGATAGGCGCGGAAATAGCCGGGCTGCGTCACCGTGGTGGCGTAGAGGCCGGGCGCCTGGAACTTGGCGGTGGCCCGGTTGAGCCGCGGCAGCGGCCCCGCGGGCTGGTAGGTCAGACGCAGCTCGGGGTAGCGGAACTGGAGCCGTTCGGTCGCGTCCGGGGCGATGCGATGTTCGAGGTAGCGCGCCAGGGCCGCCTGGAGCGCCTGGGTCGCGCCCGCATGCAGCGCCTCGAGCCGATCCACGGCCGTCTCCGCATCGGCAACGGCCTCCATCGGCCGCAACTCGTCGATGACCATGTGCTCTCCCCGCTGACCCCAAGACGTCTACACCGCTGTTGGCAGCGAGACGAGTTGGCAGCGAGACCAGCAAGAGGCTTGCCTTGCCAAGGACCTGCCCTTGCCGAGGACCTGCCCACCTTGCGGCGGCGGCACACCGGGGCGACAAGGCATGCATCGCCGAACGGGGAAGCGAGAGCGGATGAACGAGGATGTCGAGCGGCGCCCCGGCGAGGAGGCGATCCCGCTGCCCGCCGACTACGATGCCGGCCTCTACTTCATCGGCCGGGTGCGCACGCCGTGGCAGAACCGGGGCGAGTGCCCGAAGAACGGCACGCAGACGGACGCGGTCTGCACCCTCGAAGTTGATGCCGCCTACCGGCCCGCGCTCCAGAACCTGGAGGGCGCCACGCATCTGATCGTGCTCTACTGGATGGACCGGGCCGCCCGCGACCTCGTGCGCCAGCAGCCGCGCCACGCACCGGGCAGCCGCGGCACCTTCTCGCTCCGCTCGCCGGCGCGGCCGAACCCCATCGCCCTGTCCGTGGTCGAGCGGCTCGACATCGCCGACGGCACCGTCCGCGTGCGCGGGCTCGACTGCATCGACGGCACGCCGCTGCTCGACATCAAGCCTTACTTCGCCTCGACCGACAGCCGGCCGGAGGCGCGGGTCGATCGCGCCGGCACGGAGAAGCCGGTCGCGCCCTGATCCGCCAGGTTCGGACCTCCTACCCGTCGGTCTTCCCCTGCTTGCCCGATCCGGATCGCGGCTCCGCGGTCAGCCGGGCCAGGGCCCGCAAATAGACCGGCTTGACGTGGGTCTTGTAGGTCCGGCGGGCAACGCCGCGCCCGCGCCGGAACAGGGTCTCCGACAGGGCCGTCAACCGGCCGCGCAGGGAGCCGCCGGGGGAGACGTCGATCAGGAGATCCGCGATCTCGCGGCGCTCCGGCCAGATCTGCGCCAGCGCCGCCGAGGTGTCGCGGTTGCAGGAATCGATGGTGTCGATGGTCCCATCCGCGAACGCCGTCTCCGTCGTCGCCTCCATCAGCAGCGAGCCGGGCCCCCATTTCGCGTAAGCCTCGTCATACGCCATCTTCCAGCCGAAGGCCGTGCGGCCGGAGCGCAGCCAGATGTTCATCGCGATGGCCCGGCCGTCGAGGCGCAGGGTCTCGATGCCGGCACAGCCGTCCCGCGCCAACCCCACGATCATCGTCTGGGCAAAGGCGCAGAGCGGCGGCGCGTTGCGGATCGCCCGTCCGCGCCGGCTCTTGCGGCCCTTCCAGCCCGCGGCCTCCAGATCGAGGAATTCCTGGAACGCCGCGCTGACCTCCTCCGGCTTGCGAGAGCTGATCTGGCGCAGTTCGCCCTGCTCCGCGAGCCGCTTGCGATGGCGCCGCAACTCGGCCCGCCGCTTCGAGGAAACGGGAAGGGCCGGCGCAGCCTGTCCCGCAACCGGCGCATCGAGCCGGGCGCGCTGCCGGCGCTCGATCTCGACGATGTGGAACCCCCGCCGGCCAGCCGCGCCGACGAGGGCGGCGTAGACCGCCCCGTCCATCGCGATCTGGTTGGCACAGATCAGCTTCGGCAGGGTGGGATTCTCGGCGATGGCATCGAGCATCGCCGACAGGGCCTCGATCGCATGGTCGCGATCGAGCACCGGCGAGCCGAGGAAGGTCAGCGAATTACACGGGGCTTCGAGCGTCCGGATCGGCAGGCGCGACGAGGGCCGTCCGACCACGAGGAGCCAGACACCGATCAATTCGGCCTCTTCCCCGCCGCGGCGGGACCAGGCGAGGAGGACGTGCAGCGGCGTCTCGGTCGCGGTGTACATCGCACCCGCGACGGCGGGCTCCATGAACACGTTCGGCTCGGCGCAGCGCCGGACCAGCCGGCGCCATTCCGCAGCAAGCGAGCGAAAGCGCGGCGCGGTCGCGACCTCGACGGAAAAGACCGGCCGGTGCGAGACCGTATCGGGCACCAAAGACGGGGGCGCCGGCTCGGCTAAAGGCAGGCTCGCGAAGTCGCCGCTCGAATCCATGGACGGCCCCTCTCCCTCGGTCGCGTCGCTCCGCCGGGCCAGCATCCGCGGGCCGGCTCACGACGTCGTCACATTTCTGCCCGCCGAGAACGACGACAAAGCCGCGCTTAAAGCACGCGCTCTTGAGGGGGATATCCCGATGCGCAGACCGGCCCGGCGTGAACCGGCCGGAAGCGGCGCCGCTCTCCCGCGCATCGGCGTGCGTGCCTCACAGGAGCTGTCCGCCGGCGAGACGGTAGCGGCCGATCGCGCTCTGGAACGCCGCCCAGCCGGAGATCGCCGGATCGCGGACGATGTAGCGGAGATAGGCCCGCTCGGCGCGGTTCAGGCGCCACGGCGTGAGCAGGTTTCCGCACAGGCGTCGCGGCGAACGGATCTTGAGCGTGTCGGAATCCGGAGGGCCGCTCTCCCCCTCGCGCAGGCGGCAGCCGAGGGTGACGAAGTTCAGGCCCGCCAGCATCGCCACTTCCATGTGGTACCAGAAGCGCGGGTTGCATTCGATGAAGGCGATCTCGCCATCGGGCCGGCGCCGGACGTCGAACCCGATCACCCCGTCATAGCGGAAATGCGCGACGAGCCGGCTCGCATGCGCATCAATGGCCGGAACGCGGATCTCCTCCAGCTTGGTCAGGGTCCGGCGATAGGAGAACGAGGCGAAGATCTTCCCGGCTTCACACAGATAGAACGCACTCAACTCCTCGCCCGGCACGTAAGCCTGACAGATGATCGGTGTGTAACTGAGATGCTCGGGAAGCGCGTCGGCGGAATCGATCCGCCGCACGCCGTAGCCGCCCGACATGGCCGCCGGCTTCAGGATCAGCGGGAATTCGAGGTGGGCGTAGTCCGGGTCGCGGCGTAGATCCGCCATCGTCTCGAACCGCCGCGTCAGCGGGACGGGAAGACCGAGGTCGGCGCAGACGCCGGCGAAGCGCCACTTGTCGTCGAGCGCGTCGAAGGTTTCCTGATCCGGCACGGGATAGTACGGCGCCCCGATCTCGGCCCCATGGGCCGCCAGGAGACGCGTCGTCCGGCTGCAACTCGGGAGCACCATATCGATCTTGTGGACAGCGCAGAGCCGGCGAATATCGGCAAGATCCGATTGCCGAATATTGGCAAAATCTCCGGTAAAATCGATGTATCGTTCACAAAAGCGCGAACGCTTCAGGAGATATGCATCGTTTGCGCCCAGGACGTAGACTTCATCGAAGCATTCGCCTGCACATCGCAAAACTCGGTATTGGATGCGCGGGCCATTGGCTAAGACAAGCGCGCGCTTCATCGTAGAGCCTCATGTCCGACCAATCCCCGAACCCTCAGAGAACGGACTAATATTTGATCTTAGATCGGCGGTCTTGAAACTTTTATGTTTACGCGCAATGTAACGTCAACAACCAATCATCAGCACTCTCAACTTTTTATAATACTTCTATACTGATGCGCGACCCGGAAAAATCGGGTTAGAACTCAATTGCGGCTTTGGAGTCTGCTCGAAGCCGAAGGGCGGCGGGGCGACGCTCCTGGGTCAACGCTGTTCCAGCCTCTCCAAGGTCAGCGGGTCGGGCCGTCCCTCGAAGAATATCGAGAGCGCACGGGCGAAATCCGGGTCGTCCGGATCGGCCTGCGCGAACAGCGTCATGGAGGAGCGGAACTTCACGTCGTCGGGCGCGCCGAACAGGGCGCGGGCCGAGCGGTCCTTCCAGGCGTTCGCGGCCCGCGTACAGGTCCGCAGCCGTTCGCCGAGCAGCGGGTGGGCGAGATAGGCCTGCGCCTCGGCCAGTGAGCGGATCGCGTAGCGCCGGGCCATCGCGCTGGAGCCGAGCCCGGCGATCTGGGGAAAGATGAACCACATCCAGTGGCTCTGCTTTCGCCCGCTCCGCAATTCCGCGAGCGCGTCCTCGTAGAGGCCGTCCTGTGCCTCCACGAACCGGTTCAGGTCGAACGCGTCGTCCGGCATCGTCTCTTCCTGTTGCGTCGTCGCCGTGACTGGGCAAACCGGGCGCGCGGACCGGCGTTCCTCAGGCTGCGGCCATCGCCTCGAAGACGAGGGCATGGCGCGCGGCCAGGGCGTCGACGTCGCTGCCATAGCCGCCGCCGATCACGGCGCAGAGCGGAATCCGCTGCGACTGCGCGAGGCCGACCACGTATCGATCGCGGGCGAGCAACCCCGCATCGGTGAGGCAGAGGCGGCCGAGCCGGTCGTCGCGATGCGGATCGACGCCGGCATTGTAGAAGATCAGGTCCGGCGTGAAGTTCTGGACCAGCGCGGGCAGGCGTGCCTCCAGCACCTCGAAGTATTCCGCATCGCCGAGCCCGTCGGGCAGGCCGATATCGAGGTCGCCCGGCACCTTGTCGTGCGGATAGTTGCGCTCGCAGTGGATCGAGAGTGTGAACAGGTCGGGCTCGCGGGCGAGACAGTCGGCGGTGCCGTCGCCCTGATGCACGTCGAGATCGACGATCAGCGCCCGGGTGATCGCGCCCTCGCGTCTCAGAGCGAGGGCGGCCACCGCCACGTCGTTGAACACGCAGAACCCCGCGCCGCCGGCCCGCCGCGCGTGGTGGCTGCCGCCGGCCGTGCTGCCGGCGAGCCCGTGGCTGAGTGCGAGGCGCGCGGCGCGCAGCGTCCCGCCGGCCGAGGCGCAGGCGCGGGCGGCGACCGCCTCCGTCACGGGCAGGCCGATCGCCCGCTCGATCGCTCGCGGCACCTGCGCGGCGAGCACCGCGGCGACATAGGCCGGATCATGCGCGCCCGAGAGCAGCGCCGCGTCGGCGGGCTCCGGCGTGACGAAGCCGTCCGGAACGAGGCCGCGGGCGCGCAGAATTTCGGCGAGCCGGCCGTATTTGCGCATTGGAAAGCGGTGGCCTTCCGGCAGTTCGGCCTCGTAGGCCGGATGGAACACAATCGGGATCAAGGGAGCGGCCCGGGACGGCGTTTGAAGTGTCACACGCCTGATAAGGCGGCGCTGCTAGGGGCGTGATGAGACGCGCCGTCGCGTCCGAAGAAACCCTCGACGGGAGACGCCGCGCATGATCGCCCTGCCGGAGAGCGGCGCGCTCGCCGCCCTTGCGCTCTGCGCGGTTCTCGTCGCCGTCAACCTCGCGAGCCTCGCGGTGGCGGCCCTGCGCATCGGCCGCAAAAGTCGCGACAATGGTGGCGGCCTCAGCAAGCCGTCCGCTTTCCCCGCGGGCGCCCCCGTCTCGGTGGTGCGGCCCCTGTGCGGCCTGGAAGCATTCAGTGAGGAGACGCTGCTGGCGAGCTTCCGGCTCGACTATCCCGCATACGAGTTGATCTTCTGCGTGGCGGAGGCCGGCGACCCGATCCTGCCGCTGCTGGAGCGGATGCGGGCGGCGCACCCGCAGATCCCGTCACGGCTGATCCTCGGCGACGAGCGCATCGGCGGCAACCCGAAGCTCAACAACTGCGTGCGCGGCTGGGATGCCGCCCGGCACGATTGGGTGATCCTCGCCGATTCCAACGTCCTGATGCCGCCCGACTATATCCAGCAGATGCAGGCGGCGTGGCGGACGAGCAGCGGCCTCGTCTGCTCGACACCGATCGGCGCACGTCCGGCGAACTTCTTCGCCGAAGTCGAATGCGCCTTCCTCAACACCCTGCAGGCCCGCTGGCAATATGCCGGCGAGGCGCTGGGCCTCGGCTTCGCCCAGGGCAAGAGCATGCTCTGGAACAAGCCCTTCCTCGAAGCGCAGGGCGGCATCCGCGCCTTGAACGCCGAGATCGCCGAGGATGCCGCCGCGACCAAGCTCGTTCGCGCGGCGGGCAAGCGGGTGCATCTCGTCGCCTCGCCCTTCCAGCAGCCGCTCGGGCACCGTGCCCTGTCCGAGGTCTGGTCGCGGCAGGTGCGCTGGGCGCGGCTGCGACGGGTCACCTTCCCGCTGTTCTTCGCCCCCGAGATCGGCATCGGCGCCCTGCTGCCGCTGGTGCTGACGGGTCTCGTGGCGGGAAGCGTCGAGGCCACGCTCTGGCTCGTCGGCGCCGGCGCCCTCTGGTACGGGGCGGAGATCGCGCTGGCCGCGCGCGCCGGCTGGCACCGCTCGCCGCGGATGCTCGCGGCCCTCCTGGTCCGCGACGCCCTTCTTCCGGCGATCTGGGCGAGCGCCTGGGCGCGCACCGCCATCGTCTGGCGCGGAAACGCCATGGACATCCGCACCCGCGACGGGACCGCACTGGAAACGGGGCCGAGCGCCGCCTGACCGCCGCGGCCCTCATGAGGGTAGGGCTCGGAGCAGCCTCCGCGCCGACGTGACGCGGTTTCCGGTGGCGAGTGGAGGCGCCCGAACCTGATGCGCCTTTGGGTTGTAACGGCAGGGCATTATTAACCCTGAGCGAATTCCGCGCGTATCGCAACAACCCACGCCGAAGCGTTCTTTGCAGAAGCGTTCTTTGCCGGAACATCCCCGGCAACAGAAATCCGCGCAACCTGACGGCCATCACGATCACTGTCACCAGCAACCCGACGCCATGTGAGGCAATTCTTATCAAATCATCCCATTGTTGACATAAATGCAGCAATAAAATCTGGATATACTGAGCAATATTCCGCAATCACGATTTAGTCATCAAAAGACCGATACGCACCCCATCAGGAAGAAGCCTGTTGCCAACGGGTCCGGCGACTCGCGTTGCGTGACAAATCTGTTAAAAAAGGCAGTAAGCACGCGAATTCGCCGTGTCGTTATGGGAAAACACACCGCGATGGCTTGGATGCCGTTCCGAAACGTGCTGCCGACGTCATCCGCCTCACGCGACCGGGACGCGGAGCAACGGCCGCGCAACCCGGAGCCGCCCCCCTCGCCGCGGCTGCCGAAGGCAGTTCTCCCCGACCTGATGGAAGGCGGGGGACGCTCCCGTTCGGCCCCCGAGCCGGCTCCGACGAACCTCGACGCCATCGGTCAACGGGACGAGGTCGTCCGGCAGCGCATCGACGCGATGGTCGGCCGGCTGGACGATCTGCGAAGCCTCCAAGACGATTTCGTGCTGATCCTGCAGCCGCTGGCGAGCATCAGCAGCGAGTTGTCCAAGGCGAGCGTGCGGATCGCCGAGCTTGAGAACACGCTGACGCAGGAAGTCAGCGCCAACGGCAGCCTGCGCGACGAGGTGGCGGATCTCTCCACGAAGCTGTCGCGGATGAACAGCGAGCTGGCGGATTCCCAGGTTCACGCGAAGCGAACCCTGGAAAGCCTGCGCGAGCGCGATGCAGCGGTCGAGGCGCATCAGATCGATCTGCGCGACAAGGTGTCGGCCATCGAGAACCTGGAGCGCCAACTCTTTTCCGAGGTCGAGCAGAACAAGGCGCTGACGAGCGAGAGCCGGGCGCTGCGGCAGGAAGCGCAGGCCGCCGACAGCGCCCTGGCGCGTTCCGAGCACGAGCTGAACAACGTCCGCGAGCGGAACAGCCTGCTGGAGGTCGAGGGACGCCGTCTTCAGCTTCTGAGCGAGGAGCAGGCGACCCGGCTCGCGGATCTGGATGCCCGCCACCGCGACCTGACGACCACCGCCGAAGCGGACCGGCAACGCCTGCGCATCGTCGAGACCCAACTCGCGACGGAAATCTCCGTCAGGGAGCGGAACGAGGCGCAGCACGAAACGGAGCTGTCCGCGCTCCGAAACGACCGCGCCAGCCTCGCGATGAAACTCGAAGCCGCGCTGAACCGGGCGACCTCGACGGAACAGTTGCTGGTGCAGGCCCGCAACCAGTTGCGGGACAAGGACGAGGAATTCCGCTCAGTCGATCGCAATTTCAAGGAAGCGACCATCGCGCGCAGCACGCTGGAACGCCGCCTCGAAGCCCTGCAAGCCGACCTGTCGCGCCAGACCGAGCGGTTCCTGGAAATCCAGCGCATTCGCGGCGAACTCGATAGCCGTTGCGACATGCTCAACAAGGCTCTCGCCGCCAAGGATGCGGCGATCGAGCAGACGACGAACCGCAACGCGGTTCTGAACGATCGTATCGAGCACCTGACCCACCGACACGAAGCCGCCCGAGCCGATCTCGAAGCCTCCAACCGCCGATTGATGGAGGAATTGCAGAACGAGCGCTCGGAGCGCGCGTTGCTGCAAGGTGCCCTCGACATCGCGCGCGAAAGCCGGGTTACGCTGCAGAAGCAGCACGATGCCCTGAAACGCTCGGGCCGCCCGTGGCGGGAGCAGGTGAACGACGAGCTCGACGAAGAGACCGCGCATGCCTCGGCCGACGAGGTGAGCAACGTTCGGCCGTTCAGCTCCACGGGCAAGTCGGCCTAATTCGCCGTTCCTCGGCAAAGAAGACCTGGCAAAAAAGACCTGGCAAAAAAGACTCGGAAGGATGTTTGAATGTCAGAACAGGCCGTGAAAGACGCCGCCCCCTTCCTCCGGCAATTCCATTCTCATGCGGGCTTGGCAGGCCAACGTGACGCGACCGGGAGACAAGATCATCAATTTCTCGCCCGCCACCTCCGACACCGCATCCGCCTCCGACGGGGGCACGGCCTCGCCGCCGCAGCGCGACTGGGTCTCCGCGATCGACCTCGTGCAGGAGGCTGCCGAAGCGATCCGGATCAGCGAAGAGCGCGCCGTCGATCTCGAGAACCAGCTCCGAAGCGTCATCAGCCAAGCTGAGGACGAGGTGCGGCAGCTCCAGAAGACGCTCGCCTCGAACCAGGTCCTGCTGAGCCAAGCGGAGGACCGCGCCCGTCGCGCCGAGGCGCGTGCCAAGGAGGCGGAAACCTGGCTGGTCCGCATCTATGACGCCGTGTTCACGGCCTTCGGCTCGAAGAACAAGCCCGTCCCCGCGGAGACCGGCGACATCGGACAGGACGCGCCGTAAGGCGTGAACGCGCTCTGATGGACCTCGACAGCCCATGCCCGATCACCAGCGAGAGCGGCCTGCCGGTCCAGCCCTCCGAATGGGCCATGTTCGGCGTCGAAGTCAGGCTCGACGACGCATTGGGTCTGGTGAAGCAAGCCGCGGACACGATCCATGACTTGCAGCGCTGGAAGGAGATGATCGAGCCGCAGGCGCTGAACCTGATTCAAAGCGTCCAGCAGGAACGAGTCCGATGGCAATCGGAACGATCGGCGCTGATGAACGAAATCAGCGAGTGCCGGCTGACGATCACCGCGACGAAGATGGCGCTGCGAACGGCGCTTTCGGAAAAAGAGATCCTGTCGCGTCGCTATCATGAGGCGAAAGCCGCAGCGGCCTCATCCGAGACGCGCGCCTGCGCGGCGGAGGAGCTGCTCGCCTTCATCTACAAGACCTTCAATGTCGAGCTGAGCGAACATCCGGCAACGGGACGTATCGCTCAAATCCCGTTCGATCCGGCCGGCTAACGGCCCTCGCCCGAGTGACCGCTGCCAACTCGCCCCGCTGCCGGCCCAGAGGGGTTGAGCGGCGCCGGCATGCGGCGGCCCTCCCGGGAAGACCTCGCAGCCCCGCGCGCCTGACGAGCACCGCAACCACGGAAAGCGGCAACGCTCTTGCTTGACCTTTCCGCCCCATGGCCCCGTTCGGACGCCGCCTCTTGTGCCGAAGCCGGTTGGGCCGGGACTGCGGAGTTGCACGATGCCGACGCCTTCGACCACGCTCGACAAGAGCCTCAACGCCTTCCATCTCTGGGGCATTGCCGTCGGGCTCGTGATCTCGGGCGAGTATTTCGGCTGGAGCTACGGCTGGGCGAAAGGAGGCACCCTCGGCTTCCTCGTCACCACCCTGTGCGTGGCCGCGATGTATGTGGCCTTCATCTTCAGCTTCACCGAACTCACCACCGCGATCCCGCAGGCGGGCGGCCCCTTCGCCTATGCGCTCCGGGCCTTCGGTCCCACGGGGGCGGCGGTGGCCGGCTACGCCACGCTGATCGAGTTCGTTTTCGCGCCCCCCGCGATCTCGCTCGCCATCGGCGCCTATCTCAACGTCCAGTATCCGGGGCTCGACCCCAAGCACGCGGCGCTCGGCGCCTACCTGCTGTTCATGGGCCTCAACATCGTCGGCGTGCGCATCGCCGCCGCCTTCGAGCTGTGCGTCACCGTACTGGCGGTGGCCGAGCTTCTGGTCTTCATGGGCGTCGTCGCCCCGGCCTTCCGTCTTGACAACTTCACGGCTGGCGGCTGGGCCGGAGGGGACAGCTTCGGTCCGGCGGCCATCGGCGGCATCTTTGCCGCGATCCCCTTCGCGATCTGGTTCTTCCTCGCCATCGAGGGTGTGGCCATGGCCGCGGAGGAAGCGAAAGACCCCAAGCGCACCATCCCCATCGCCTACATCACCGGCGTGCTGACGCTGACCGCACTCGCCTTCGGGGTGATGCTGTTCGCCGGCGCCGCCGGGGATTGGAAAAGCCTGTCCGACCTCAACGATCCCCTGCCCCAGGCGATGAAGCGGGTGGTGGGCGAGTCGAGCGGCTGGCTGCACATGCTGGTCTGGCTCGGCCTGTTCGGCCTCGTCGCCTCGTTCCACGGCATCATCATGGGCTATGCCCGCCAGATCTTCGCGCTCGCCCGCGCCGGCTTCCTGCCCATCATGTTCGCGCGGGTGCATCCGCGTTTTCAGACGCCGCACGTGTCGACGCTGGCGGGCGGGATCGTCGGCATCGCCGCGATCTACAGCGACAACCTGATCAGTGTCGCTGGGCAGTCGCTCACCGCCAGCATCGTGACGATGGCGGTGTTCGGTGCCCTCACCATGTACGTGATGAGCATGGCCGCGCTGTTCCGCCTGCGCGCCAGCGAGCCGGACCTCGCCCGGCCCTACTGGGCACCGCTCTACCCCTACGCGCCGGCCTTCGCGCTCGTCATGGCCGTGGTCTGTCTCATAGCGCTCATCGTCTACAACCCGCTGATCTTCGCGATCTTCGCCGCGGTGATGAGTGCGGCCGTTCTGCTGGTGCGGCTCAAGGCCAAGCCTGCGGCTCCGGCGACGGTTTCCGCCTACGATCCGGCGCTCTAGGTTCGAGATACAACCAGCTTGACCATACGAGGAGCCGCACTCGACCCGTTGCGGCCCCTCAGAAGGTCCGCTTCCCGGCCTTTGATCAAGGCGACGTCCATGGCTGAGTTGGGTGGATTTCCGCCAGTCTGGTTTCGCACGAAAAGGCATTGAAGCAGACGCCGTGTCCGCGACCGCTCCTCCCCCGGAGCGGTCCGAACCAATCGCTACGAGGTCGTTGGTCCCTGAAGCTTTCGAACGCCGGGCCGAGGTTGCAGAACGCCGGGCTGCTTCAAATCCCAGACGAGGCCGAGACGTTCCAGGCCTTGCAGCAGCCGCCAGCCTGGATCGGCTTGACCTGGTTCCGTTCCAAGGCGTGCCGACTCCGGCCATGCGTGATGCGTTGAATGCCAAGCTTCGCCGAAGGTGAGCCAGGCCGCTGCCGGTAAGTCATGTCCGTGAACGGACTCACCATCGACCACCCAGCCCTGGGGTCCATGGCGATGGGTCAAGTGCACGACAAGCCAGTGCCCGGTCAACGATACGGCGACCCGGACCGGAATACCCCAAACCAACCACGGCAGCCCGCCTATCGCATAGAACAGGACGGCCCATGGCAGTTGCTGCAGCATCCAGCTCGCTTCCAGCCAACGAAAGATCCGGTCACCTGCGATCCTCGGCTCCACAACGAACAGAGGGGGATGAGTCAGTACGAGTCGGGCGTGCATCTGCAACACCGCGTCACGCAGGAGCGGAAGTCGATTGGCGTGGAGATCGTGGCAAGCGGGCTGCCGCTGCGCCCAATCGCGCATGTCATGGAGGCGGACCATGCCGATCGGACCTGCCATTCCAACCAAGGTCCCCAGGTAGACCAAAACATATTCGACCCAGGGCTTTGCCGAGAAGCTGCGATGCACCAGCAACCGATGCATCCCGATCGAATGGCCTGCACAGAGCGTGATGACGGTCGTCACCAGGAACAGCGCGACAGCCCCGGGCGTCACGAAAATCGGGCCAAGCAGCAGGGCTGCAGCCAGCATGCCACCGATCCAAAGTGACTTAGCCGGCGCCCATTCCAAGTGACCGTCAGCTGCCGACGTGTGGGCATCGGCGATCATGCGGGTCGTCGAGGTGCATCGGGGCGCTTCGGTCATTGCCACCCATCCTTAGATATTTAGTAAATATCCTAAACGACGAATCACTCCGACTTGTCAATGGTTAGCTCATCAACTAAACATCCTGCGATGCAGCGCGTCTTCGAAGCCCTGGCATCGTCCGTCCGGCGCCAGATTTTAGCCTACCTCTCTCATACCGAGCTCAACGCTGGCGATATCGCTGCGCGTTTCGCCATGTCGAAGGCATCCATCTCCCAGCATTTGTCGATCCTCGAGGCGGCCGGGCTGGTAGAAAGCGAGCGCCGCGGGCAGTTCATCTTCTACCGACAGACGCCGGACAGTTTGATCAACGCCCTGCATGGCTTTGCGCAGGAAGCATGCCCAACAAGCCGTCCGCTCAAGCGGGAGAGTGCAGCCTTGGCAAAGGACGTTACCCGCGAAGATCGCTGAACTAGAGCTGGATAATCCCAGTTCAGCCTGCGGGTAGATCCCCGGCGACCGCCCTCAGAGAGTGCACACTCGGTAGATCCCATTCCCGCGTCGCAGAACTGTTGAGCTGACGGCTGGCCCAAGCCTCCGAGGATGAAGCGAGCCCGCATGCCCATCGGATGATCTCTGCCAGTGATGCAGTGACGATTCCTCCAAGGTGTCGGAGGAGGAGCTTCGTTGTCGACCAAATCGATAGGAAGTCATCGGAGCCGGCCTCCATGGGACGCCATGGTGCCCGCGGAGACTGCCCGCCCAAACGCCACGAACCTTGCCGTATCGGTGGCGATGTTTGCAGGAGGATTGAGCGATCGATGATGCCGACCTCCCTCGGTTTCTGTCGGGACCGCAGCCAAACACTCGAACGCTAACGTATGCCTCCCGTTTCCCGCCCCGAGCCGAAGTTGCCGGGCGGCAAACGAACAACCGCTTTCGGGAAGCGCCGAGAGCGGTGCGGGCGGCTGGCATGTGTCGGAAACGGAACGTCCGCTTGCGGGCGATGGGTCAACTTCCGCATCCCCCCTCAACAGCCCTTTACGCAGTCAAGCTGACTGGGTTCTCATCCTGGATTCGACCCGATGAACATCGCCATCCTCGAGACCGGCCACCCGCCCGAGCGGCTGGGCGGGCGCTTTCCCTCCTACGGCGCGATGGTGGAGGCGCTGATCGGCGATGGCCACGCCTTCACTGGCTTCGACGTGACGGCCGGCCACTGGCCCGAGGCGCCGGAGGCGTTCGACGCCTTCGTCATCACCGGCTCGCCCGCCTCGGTCTATGACGCGACCCCTTGGGTCGAGGATCTGCTCGCCTTCCTGCGCGGCCTCGATCGCTCGAAGAAGCTCGTCGGCCTCTGCTTCGGACATCAGGCCCTGGCGCAGGCCTTCGGCGGGCGGGTGGAGCGGTCACAGCGCGGCTGGGGCCTCGGGCTCCACGCCTACGCGGTAGCGGAGCGCGCGCCCTTCATGGACGACGCGGAGACGATCGCCATCCCGGTGAGCCATCAGGATCAGGTCGTGGCCCTGCCGCCCGGCGCGCGGGTGCTCGCGGGTAGCACCTTCACGCCCTACGGCGTGCTGGCCTGGAGCGACCGCCCCGCCCTCTCCTTCCAGTGCCACCCGGAATTCGCGCCGGACTATGCCCGTGCGCTCACCGACGGACACCGGGCCGGGGCGAGCGACCCGGCCCTGGTGCCGGCGGCTTTGGCGTCGCTGGAAGCGCCGCATGACAGCGCGCGCGTAGCCGGCTGGATCCGGCGCTTCCTGCGGGACTAGTGCATCGTCCCGAAAGGTGGCTGCCGGCTTTCGGAAAAAAGATGATGCGAAAATAAGTGCCGAGAGCATCGTCCTGGATCAGCTATCCAGGACGATGCTCTCGATCAGGCCCGGTAGGCGCCCTGGCGCTCCAGCATCCAGCCGGGATATTCCGGGGGCAGCCGGGTGGCCGCGTCGAGCCGGGCGAGGTCGTCGGCGTCGAGCCGCACCCGCGTTGCGGCGATGTTGTCCTCGAGCTGCCCGACGCGCTTGGCGCCGACGATGACGCTGGTGACCACGTCCCGGTGGAGAAGCCACGCGAGCGCCACCTGCGCCACGCTGCACCCTCTCGCCTCGGCGATTCCGCGCATGGCATCGAGCGTGACGGCGCCGCGGGTCCGATCGACCGGCGGGAAATCGAAGGTGGTGCGCCGCCCATCCGCCGCCGCGCCCTCGCCGTCATACTTGCCCGAGAGGTAGCCGCCGGCGAGCGGGCTCCACACCATCAGACCCACGCCCTCGGCGGTCAGCATCGGCGCGATCTCGCGCTCCAGGTCGCGCCCGACCAGGGTGTAGTAGGCCTGAAGCGAGACGATGGGCGCGAGCCGGCGCATCTCGGCGATGCCGATCGCCTTCATCACCTGCCACGCCGCCCAGTTCGACAGGCCGAGGTAGCGGACATGGCCGTGACGCACGAGGGTGTCGAGCGCCTCCAGCGTCTCCGCGATCGGGGTCGCCGGGTCGAAGCCGTGGATCTGGTAGAGGTCGATATGGTCGAGGCCGAGCCGGGCCAGACTCGCCTTGCACTGGCTGAGGATGTGCCCTCGCGAGGCGCCGCGGGCATTCGGGCCCTCGCCCATCGGACCCAGCACCTTGGTGGCGACCACCACGTCGTCGCGGGGAATGCCGAGATTCTTGAGCGACTGGCCGAGGATGTGCTCGCTCATCCCGCCCGCGTAGACGTTGGCGGTGTCGATGAAGTTGATGCCGGCGTCCAACGCGGTCTTCACGAGGGTGTCGGCCTCGTCCTGGCCGAGCCGGCCGATCTGGCCCCAGAAACCCTCGCTTCCGCCGAAGGTCATGGTGCCGAGGCAGAGTTCGGACACGAACAGGCCGCTCCGGCCGAGAGGGCGCATGCGCATGGAGAGATCTCCGTCTGGAAGGGACGGCCCCTGTTACGGCGTCCGCAGCGTCGCGTGCACGGCCGATCCTCTCAAGCCCTTGCTCGATCCTCTCAACGGCGCTCTCCCGTGATGCGCGGACAAGGAATGCGCTCTAGGATCCTCACCCATGACGACCGACCTTTCCGGCCTTGCGGCGCTGATCGAACGGCAATGGCATCGCTTCGGCCGGGAGACACCGACTGACGGGCTGCTCCTCAACCGCGCCGAGACGCCGAGCGGGCCGATCCGCTCGGTCTACCGCCCCTCCTTCTGCGTCGTGGCGCAGGGCGCCAAGGCGACGCTGCTCGGGGAAACCGGCTTCCGCTACGCCGCGGGCCAAGCGCTGTTCGCCTCGCTCGATCTCGCCGTCACGGCCCGGATCACCGAGGCGAGCTCGGCGCGGCCCTATCTCGCGCTCAGCCTCGCGATCGATCTCGACGCCCTGGCCGACCTGCTCAGCGCCCAGGCGGAGACCCTTGCGGAGGAAGCCGCGCCCGCCCCGGCTTTCGCGCCGCTGCGCACCGTCACGCTCGACCCCGACCTGTGCAATCCTCTCGCGCGCCTCCTGACCCTGCTCGATCACCCGCGCGACCTGCCGGTGCTGGCACCGCTGATCGGGCGGGAAATTGTCTGGCGCCTGCTCGGTGGCCCGCTCGGCCCGGCCCTGCGGCAGGTCGGCCTGCCCGAGAGCCACGCCGCGCGGATCGGCCGGGCGACGGCCTGGATTCGCGAGCACTATGCCGAAACCCTGCGCGTGGCCGATCTGGCGGCGTTGGCGCGTATGAGCCCCGCGAGCTTCCACCGTCATTTCAAGGCGGTGACGACGATGACGCCGGTCCAGTTTCAGAAGCAGGTCCGGCTGCACGAGGCGCGCCGCCTGCTGCTCGCCGCCGGAGACGTGGCAGGCGTGGGCTACGCCATCGGCTACGAGAGCCCGTCGCAGTTCAGTCGCGACTATCGCCGTCTGTTCGGAGCTCCGCCGGGCCGGGACGGCGCCGCGATCCGCGCGCGTCTCACCGCCGAGCCGACGCTGCCGTGATCGCTTCCGTTGGGAGGGCTGGTGCGGGTAGAGGGAATCGAACCCCCACGCCTTTCGGCTGGCGATTTTGAGTCGCCCGCGTCTACCAATTCCGCCATACCCGCGACGCACGCGCCTCTTGGCACAAGCCGGGGCGCCGGGCCAGAGCGAATTTTTGCCGGACGATCCGGTTGCAGGCGGGACCGGGATGCTTCGGGGCGCTGCATGCGCCCGGCGCCTCGGCGTGAGGGGCCGAGGCCCCGTCGGCGTAACTCAAAGCGACAGGCTCGGAGATTCGAGGCGGCCGGTCTCCATCGCCCGGTAGGGTGACAGATCCGGCTCCACGGGCGCCCGGGCGAACGCCCGGGCGGCAAGGTTACGCAGGCTCGGATTGCTCGCGACCTGCAGGGCGGTGTGCAGAAGGCGGATACCGAGGCGGCTGTGCGGGTTCATCAACCGCGGCGCGATCTTCGGGACACCCTGGGCCTTGCTCACCATCGGGCGCATGGCCCGCTCATAGGCTGCGAAGGCGCCGACGACATCGCCATTGCGGGCCATCTCGCCGGCCAAAACGTAGGGCCCGGTGAGCGCCAGAGTGGTGCCGATGCCGGCCAGCGGCGTGACGCACCACGCGGCATCGCCCGTCAGGACGACACGTCCCTTCGACCAGGTTTTCATTCGCACCTGTCGCAGAACGTCGAAGTAGAAATCGTCGGTTTCGTCCAGAGCGGCGAGCACGCGCGGTGCCTCCCAGCCGGCATCCGCGAACCGCGTGCGCAGGAAGGCCTTCTGCCGGTCGGGCGCCCAGTCCTGCTCGTCGCCCGGCGGTTGCTGGATCATCAGCATCGCCCGCGTCGTGCCGTGGCGATCCGGGCGCAGAGATACGCCCCGGCCCTCCGTGGCATTGTACCAGCGCCACATCCGGTCGTCGTCCGCGGTTCTGGGTATCGTGAGATAGGCGATCGTCAGGTCCATCCAGCGCGGATCGTTCTCCCCGGGGAAGACGCTTTCGCGGGTCGAGGATCCGACGCCCTCGGCGACGATCACGGCGTCGTAGCGCTCGGTCCGTCCACCGGCAAAGCCGACCGTGGCGCCCTCCGCGTCTTGCTCGATGCGCTTCACGCGGTCGCCGAAGCGAAAAGCGGCGTGCGGGCGGGCCGCCTCGTAGAGCAGGTGGGCCAGATCGCCGCGCAAGACCTCCATCTCGGCGGTGGGGCCGTCCCCGTCGATGTCTGCCGTGGCGAAGCGGGCGACGACCTGCCCCCGTCCGTCGATCCAAGCGGTCCCCTCCTCGCCGGTGCCGCATTCCAGAGCCGCCCGCTCCAGGCCCATCCGCCGCATCACCTCGCGCCCGACACCGCGCACATCGACGTTCTGGCCGCCGCCGCGGAATTCGGCCGCGCGCTCGACGACGGTGACGTCGAAGCCCGCACGTCCAAGCCAGAACGCGGCGGCGTTGCCGGCCACGCTGGCCCCTGTGATCAAAACGCGGCGCGACATCGGCAGAACCCGTTTCCCATCGATCCGCAGCGCTCGCCGCCCCGGCCTCGGAGATATGGGCGGCCGCGGACGGAGGCCCAGCGCGAACCCGCCCTAAGCGCTCACGACATCGCTCGCGGTGCGGTTGCCTGCGGTCAAGCGCCTCCGCCCTCGCCTCCGTGGCGCATCTGTGCTGAAAGGGCACCGCTTCCCGCACCCCAACGAGGCCCCATGATCCGCCGGCTCTACGAGTGGATACTCGCGCTCGCCGCCAAGCCGTCCGCGCCCTGGGCGCTCGGAGCGGTGGCCTTCGCCGAGAGTTCGTTCTTTCCGGTACCGCCGGACGCGATGATGGTGCCGATGGCGGTGAGCCGGCCGGACCGGGTCTGGCTCTACGCCACCATCGCCACTGTCGCCTCGGTGCTCGGGGGGCTGCTCGGCTACGCCATCGGCGCGCTGCTGTTCGATTCGGTCGGGGTGTGGCTGTTCAATCTCTACGGGCTCGCCGACAAGGCCGAGACCTTCCAGGCCTCCTACGCCACCTACGGGCACTGGGTGATCCTGCTGAAGGGCCTGACCCCGATCCCCTACAAGCTTGTCACCATCACCTCGGGCTTCGCCCATTACTCGCTGTTCTGGTTCATGCTGCTCTCGGTCATCACCCGCGGGGCGCGCTTCTTCCTGCTGGCATGGCTGCTCGGGCGCTACGGCATCGGCATCCGCGCGGTGCTCGACCGGCACCTCAACGTGGTGGCGGGGCTGTTCGCGGCCGTGGTGATCCTGGGCTTCGTCGCCTTCAAGGTGATGCTGTGAGCCGGTTCACCCTGCGCGCCGCCGCGCTCGCCGTGGCGCTTGGCGCCGCGCTCACCGTCGGCGGCGCCCTCGTGTTCGAGCACGGCCTCGGTTACGTGCCGTGCAAGCTCTGCCTGACGGAGCGGGTGCCCTACTACCTCGCCGCGCCGCTGGCACTGATCGCCGCCGGGCTCCCGCCGCGGCCGGCGCGCTTCCTCCTCGGCCTCGTTGCCCTGGTGCTGATCTACGGCGCCGGTCTCGGCGTGTACCACGCGGGCGCGGAATGGGGGTTCTGGCCAGGCCCCAATGATTGCGGCGGCGGGTCCGGCGCCGGACCGGCGGACGTGACCGACTTCCTGAAGAACCTCGAGAGCGTGCGGCCGGTGGATTGCACGGCCGCCGCGTGGCGCTTCCTCGGGCTCTCACTCGCCGGCTGGAACGCGCTGATCGCCGCCGGTCTCGGCCTCTTCGCCGCGGCGGCCGCGCTCGTTGCTCGGGTCTCGGCTCAGCCGTCGAGGGGGCCGCACCAGCCGGGCAGGTAGCCGGCATCCGGCCCCTTCGCGAGGCGCAGCGCCTGCTCGAGCGCCTGGGTGAAATCCTTCTCGATCAGCTTTCGCTTCAGGTTGCGCCGGAGGTAGTCGGCCCACAGGAACTCGCTGAACGGCGTCGTGTCCTTGGCAAACCCGCCGGCCCGGCGCAGCTCGCCCGCAAGGCTGCGGAACGGGTCGTCGGCAAGATCTGCGATCACCTTCGGGATGTCGTCGAAGCCGACCCGCAGACCGGCGGCGTCGTAGGGATGGGTCCAGGCCTTGTGGTCGGCCACCGTCCAGAAGGCGTCCTTGTCGAGCTTGTGCAGGTCGGCGACCACGGTCACCAGCACGTTCTCCTCGCCCTCTTCCTGCAGGGCGCGGGCGAGGTGGTGGTGGTCGATCACGTAGTGCTTCTTCTTGGGGCCCAGCAGAACCGGGATCATGTGCGAGCCGAGGAACTCCGCCTTCTTCTCGGGGTCGTGCGCCCGCCAGCGGCGGCGCTTCTCCTCAACCTCACGGTAGCCCACCGTGATCTGCGTCGGGCGCAGTTCCGCGATCGGCACGGAGATGAGCAGGGGTTCGCGCGGTGCCATGAAGTCTCCCGTTCGTTTCGAGCGCGCCCGGAATGGCGCCGGATCAGGCATGCCGTCCGATCCACCCTCCGAAACGCCGAAGCCGGCTTCGAGGAACGTTGCAGACGGTCGGCGACCCCGGCCGGCATCTCACGGAACGTCAATCGATGCGAAGCGGAACGGATTTCGCCCGGTGCCAGACACCAGGTCGAGCCTCACAGATCCGTGAGACTGGATTTCGGGTTTCTTAGCCCAATTGGAAAATGTCACGAAGAAAGGGGCGGCATCAGTATTTTCATGCCGTTGTCCCGCGCGCGTGTTTGCCCGAAGACACAACAGACGAGCATCGCGTTGCCGGATGATTGTCCGACAGACGGCATCGTCCCGGCACCAGGACCACAGGCATGTCAATCGTCCCGACCGCCAGCGAGACCTCGGCCGCGCCGCGCCCGCACGCATCCCGCCCCCTGATCGGCCTCGACCTGCTGCGCTTCGGCGCGGCCTGCCTCGTCGTGCTGTATCACCTCGCCTGCACCGCCTGGATGGTCCCGTCGAGCGAGGCCGCCACCCTCGTCGGGCAGTCGATCCCGTTTCCGACCCTGCTGCCCGTCAGTTCACAGGGCTGGGTCGGCGTGCCGATGTTCTTCGTGATCTCGGGCTACGTCATCGCCTATTCCGCCTCACAGGCGAGCGCGTCGCGCTTTCTCACCGGGCGGATCCTGCGCCTCGTGCCCGGCATCTGGTTCTGCGCCACCGTCTCCTTCGGGCTCGCGCTGCTCTTCGACCCGGAGACCACCCGAGTCCTGTTCGAGCGCTACGCCCGCACCCTCGTCCTGTTCCCGGTCCCCCGCTGGATCGACGGCGTCTACTGGACGCTCGGGATCGAGATCATGTTCTACGGTCTGGTCTATGCCCTGCTATTTCTGAACCGGTTCGAGCGGCTGGAGCCGGTGATCCTGGCGGTGGGCGTCATCAGCGCGCTCGCGTGGTGCCTCGCGGCGACGCCGTTCTGGCCCGACCTCGACCGGATCATCAGCACGCGGATCGCCAAGCTCGGCCTGCTCACCCATGGCTGCCACTTCGCCATCGGCGTGCTGCTGTGGAGCGCGGTGCGGAACGGTCTGACGGTGCTGCGCCTCGCCGGCCTCGCCATCTGCCTGACGGGGGGGCTTCCTGCAGATCCGCTACGATGCCGGCTTCGTCGGCGTCCTGCTCGGCCTCGACCGGAGCCCGGCGATGGCCTGGTTCCTCTACGCCGTCTTCATGGCCCTGTTCTGCCTGTCGATCCGCGCGAACACGGCGTTGACCGACGCCTTTCCCGGCCTCGGGCGGCGCTTCCGTGATCTCGGTCTTGCAACCTACCCGCTCTACCTGCTGCACACCTTCGTCGGCGCCCTGGCGATGCGGTACCTGGCCGTCTACGGGCTCCCGCCGGCAGCGAGCCTGACGGGCGGCATTCTGACGGCCGTCGCCGCATCCCTGCTGGTGTCGCAGCGGATCGAGCCGCCCCCTGCGCGCGGGTCTCGGACGCGCCCTCCACAGCGTCGGCACCCGGCTGCGCAGAAGCGGCCCGGCGCCCGGAGCGCTCACCCGCTGAGCGGTCGGCCGCCGCTCAGCGCTCGCCGTAACCGCCCATGGCGCAGACCGTGGCCCATTCCGCCTCGGTCACCGGCTGCACCGAGAGGCGGGAATTGGTGACGAGGGCCATGTCCTTGAGCGCCGTCGCCGCCTTGATCGCGTCGAGGGTGACCGGGCGCGGCATCGGCGCCACCGCCCGCACATCGACCATGCCGAAACGGCCGCTCTCGTCGGTGTGGTCGGGATAGTAGGGCTTGATGACTTCGACGATGCCGACGACGGCCTTGCCCTCGTTGGAATGGTAGAAGAAGCCGCGCTCGCCGACCTGCATCGCCTGCATCTGCTTCTTGGCAAGGTGGTTGCGCACCCCGTTCCAGAAGGTGCCGCCCTCCCCGGCTTCGACCTGCTGGTCCCACGACCAGGTCGAGGGCTCGGACTTGAACAGCCAGTAGGCCATGGCGCGGGACGGCTCCGTCGGGAAAGGCGCCCTCGCTTATCGAAAATCCGGCCGCGCTTGAAGGGCGCGGACCGCTCCGCTTTCAACCCATCGACGGGTGTTCACGCCGTCTCCGCCTTGAGCGGCCGCGACAGCAGGCCGGTCATTGCCGCATCGACCGTCAGCGCTCCGGCCACCACCGCGGCGACGGCCTCGGCCACCGGCATCTCGACCTCCCGCGCCCTGGCGAGATCGACCAGCGCCTGCGCGGTGAAGGCACCTTCCACGAGCTTGCCGCCCGCGGCCTCCTCGGGCGAGGCGCCCTTCCCCAAACGCTCGCCGAACGCGAAGTTGCGCGATTGCGGCGAGGAGGCGGTGAGCACGAGGTCGCCTAAGCCCGACAGCCCCATGAGCGTCTCCGCCCGGCCGCCACAGGCGCGGGCAAAGCGCATCAGCTCGGCGAAGGCGCGGGCGATCAGCGCGGCGCGGGCGCTCTCGCCGAGGCCGCGGCCCGCGACGATGCCGGCGGCGATCGCGAGCACGTTCTTGCCGGCACCGCCGACCTCGACGCCGCGCACGTCGTCGGTGTGATAGAGCCGGAAGGCCGGCCCCGAGAGCAGCCCGGCGAGCTGCGCCGCCAGCGCCCCGTCCGCCGCGGCGAGCGTCACGGCCGTGGGCAGGCCGCGGGCGACGTCGGAGGCGAAGCTCGGACCCGACAGCACCGCCACCGGGGTGCCGGCCGGCAGCACTTCCGCCGCCACCGCGCTCATGAAGGCGTCGCTGCCCCGCTCGATCCCCTTGGCGCAGAGCACCACCGCGGCTCCGGGCGCCAGCGAGGGCGCCAGCGCCGCCAGCACGGAGCGCAGGGTCTGGGCCGGCACGACGAGCAGCACCGTGCCCGCCGACGCCAGCGCGGCGGCCTCGGCCGTGGCGCGCACGCCGGGATGCAGAGCAACACCGGGGAGATAGCGCTCGTTGGTGCGCGCCTGCTCCATCCGCGCGGCCGCCTCGGGATCGCGCATCCAGAGCGTGACCGGGCGCCCCGCCGCGGCGGCGGCGTTGGCCAAAGCCGTGCCCCAGGATCCGCCGCCGACGACGGCCACGACCTCGTCCCGCCGCTGCGTACCTGACTTCATGTCCGCCTCCATCGGGAACCTCGTGCAGCCCGGCTCATTACGGCCAAGGTGCGGACCCGGAGCCACATCGTCAGGTTCGCGATAACGACCTACCGGCGGAAGAGCGAGTACCGATCCGCAATCCTGTGACGAAGAGGCCCGAACCCGGTCAACGGCGCGTGCTCACCTGTCCTGTTTGCAATATTTTGCGACACCGGACCAAGGTGATGTCGATCTGCCGAAGCATTTCCGGCGAGGACCGACACAAAAAACCGCTTCGTGCCACAAATTCGGGCAAAACCGGAAACATCTTCTCGACGGTTGCGTGAATTCAACTTTCGCATTCCTGCCTCATACCCTCTCAGGCTTGCCTTTCAATTTTTCTTGTTTTCGGTTTGTTTGAAATTTCGGAAAATAAGTCTCGATAGCTGCATTACTTTTTAATCCTGATGAAATGTCGTTCTTTCGGCGCGCCAATACGATCCATACTAGTCATTTGGTATGAGATTAACGGTTGATTAAATATATTGCAGGAAACCAATTTTCATCGAAATTCATGATGCCTGGAGCCCTCAGCCGTGGCGATCTTCCATTCCGAACAAGATTCCATCCTTGCGGCCGTCGATCGTGCTCAAGGCCGTATCGAGTTCGCAATGGACGGCACCATCACGAACGCGAACGCCAACTTCCTCGACCTCGTCGGCTACACCCTTGATGAGCTGCGTGGTCGTTCACACGCGATGCTGATGCCGCCCGAACAGCGCGAGAGCCCGGAATACAAGGCATTCTGGGAGGCTCTGCGCCGTGGTGAGTTCCAGGCCCGCGAGTTCCGGCGCATCGCCAAGGACGGCCGCTCAATCTGGATCCAGGCCTCCTACAACCCGATTCTCGACCGGCGCGGGCAGCCTTACAAGGTGGTGAAATTCGCCACCGACATCACGGCCGAGACCCAGCGCAACGCGAGCTATGAGGGCCAGATCGCCGCGATCAACCGGTCTCAGGCGGTGATCCATTTCGGCCTCGACGGCACGATCACCGATGCCAACGCAAACTTCCTCGATGCGGTGGGCTACCGGCTGGAGGAAATCCGCGGCCGGCATCACAGCCTGTTCGTCGATCCCGAGGAGGTGAAGAGCGCCGCCTATGCCGAGTTCTGGCGGTCGCTCGCGAACGGCACCTATCAGGCCGGCGAGTTCCGGCGGCTCGCCAAGGGCGGACGGGAGATCTGGATCTACGGCTCCTACAATCCGGTTCTCGACAGCGAAGGGCGTCCCTGCGCCATCGTGAAGTTCGCCAGCGACGTCACGCAGGCCGTGGCCGACCGCCTTCGGCGCGCGAACGGGCAGCGCGCCATCGAGTCCGATCTCGGCACCATCACCGGCGCGATGTCGCATGTCAGCCGTCGGGCGAGCGAGACGGCGGCCGCGGTGGCCGTCACCTCCGACAACGTCCAGTCGGTTGCCGCGGGCGCCGAGGAATTCGCCGCCTCGATCCTGGAACTGAGCCGCCACGCCTCGCAGGCCAAGACCGCCGCCGACGCGGCCGTGAGCCGCGCCGAGGAGGCGGGCGGAATCGTGAGCGGACTGACCGCCACCGCCGAGCGGATCGGCGAGGTGGTCTCCGTGATCCGCTCGATCGCCGACCAGACCAACCTGCTCGCGCTCAACGCCACCATCGAGGCGGCCCGCGCCGGCGCGGCCGGCCGCGGCTTCGCCGTGGTTGCCACCGAGGTGAAGGCGCTGGCGAGTCAGTCGTCGCGCGCCACCGAGGATATCGGTCAGCAGATCGCCGCCGTACAGGATTCCTCGGCCCGGGCCGTCGAGGCGATCCGCGCCATCGTCTCGACCATCACGGATCTCAGCGAGATCTCGATGAGCGTCTCCTCCGCCGTCACCGAGCAGGCCGCGGTCACGCAGGAGATCGCGAGCAACATGCAGACCGCCGCGCGCAGCGTCGACGCCGTGCGCGGCAACGCCAACGGGATCGCGCAGGCGGCGAACGAGGTCGATCTCTCCGTGCAGAAAGTGACCGCCTCCGCCCGCGCGCTCGCCTGATCTCGGGCCACCGGCCTTACGCGGCCGGCGCGACCTCGGCGAAGGGCCAGCGGGCGCGGGCCGGCACGGTGAGATCATCGACGAGGCCGAGGCGCAGGCGCTCCAGCCCCGCCCAGGCGATCATCGCGCCGTTATCGCCGCAGAGCGGGAGCGGCGGCGCGACGAAGCTCAGGCCCACCTCCCCGGCCTGCGCGGCGAGCGCCCGGCGGATCGCTCCGTTGGCGGCCACGCCGCCGGCTGCGACCAAGGCCGTCGGATGCCCGGCGACGCCCGCGAAGGCGCGCAGGGCGACGCGCACGCGGTCCACCACCACATCCACCACCGCCGCCTGGAAACTCGCGCAGAGATCGGCCACGTCCTGCGAGGCGAGGGGTTCGAGCCGCTCGGCCTCGATGCGCAGGGCCGTCTTCAGGCCCGACAGCGAGAAATCTGCCTGCCGCCGCCCAATCATCGGCCGCGGCAGCGCGAACCGCTCGGGATTGCCGCCCTCCGCCTGCCGCTCCACCTCGGGACCGCCGGGATAGCCGAGCCCGAGAAGCTTGGCGACCTTGTCGAAGGCTTCGCCGATGGCGTCGTCGATGGTGGTGCCGAGCCGGACGTAATCGCCCACCCCCTTCACCGCGACGAGCTGGGTGTGACCGCCGGAGGCGAGCAGCAGAAGATAGGGGAAGGCGAGCCCGTCGGTGAGCCGCGGCGTCAGCGCGTGCGCCTCGAGATGGTTGACTGCAAGGAGCGGCTTGCGCGCGACGAGGGCGAGAGTCTTGGCCGTGACGAGGCCGATCAGCACACCGCCGATCAGGCCGGGCCCGGCGGCAACCGCGATCCCGTCGATCTCCTTCAGCGTCGTCCCCGCCCGCTGGAGAGCCCGGGCGATCAGCCGGTCGAGCACCTCGACATGGGCGCGGGCGGCGATCTCGGGCACGACACCGCCATAGGCCGCATGCTCGGCGATCTGGCTCAGCACCTCGTTGGCGAGGATCTGTCCGCGCTCGTCCTCACCGAGTGTCACGACGGCGGCGGCGGTCTCGTCGCAGGTGGTCTCGATGCCGAGGATCTTCATGAGTGTCACGCTGACGTCCACGCACCGTTGCGTGCCGGGGGCCGGCCCGCCTACTCCATGTCTCGCGAAAGCTCGGTCAGACCGGTCGCAACGACACGTCTACGACGAAACCGCCGACGGATACAGGTGAGGCTCAGCGGCGACGGACGCTGTGGATGGCCTAAGGGAGAGGGGCGCATGCGGATCTGGGTGTCGCGGCCCGAGCCGGGTGCGAGCCGCACGGCACGGCGGCTGGCCGAGCTCGGCCATGCGGCGCTGGTGGCGCCCGTGCTGCAGATCGCACCGGGCGACGGGCCGCCGCCTACCGGCCGGTTCGACGGGCTGATCCTGACGAGCGCCAACGCCGCCGCGCCGCTCGCCGCCGCCGGCCTTCCCGAGGCACCGGTCTTCGCCGTCGGCGCCCGCACCGCCGAGCGGGCGGAACGGGCGGGCCTGCGCTCCGTGCACTGCGCCGACGGGGACGCCGTCAGCCTGGCCCGGCTCGTCGCAGCGCATGTGCGGCCGGGCGGCACCCTCCTCCACGCGGCCGGCGAGGACCGCAAGGCCGAGCCCGCCGCGAGCCTCACGGCTGCGGGCTACCGCGTCGCGACCTGGACCGCCTACGCGGCTCTGGCCGAGGCGACCCTGCCGGAGCCAGTGGTGCAGGGGCTGATGGGCCGGGACGGCGCGCCGCTCGCCGCGGCCCTGCATTTTTCGCGACGAAGCGCCGAAATCGCGGTGCATTTGTCCGGCAAAGCCGGTCTGAGCGGAGCGTTTCGGGCGCTGGCGCATTACTGCCTGTCTCCGGACGTGGCCTTGGGACTGGTCGAGCTCGGCGTCGCGGCCCATTTTGTAGCGGCGCGCCCGAGCGAGGAAGCTCTCCTTGCCGGTCTCGCGGCTTCGGACTGAACGGCCTCGTCGCCCCCGCGGGCCGATGGGGACGCGAGAGCGTGTCGGAGCGTCGGAGATGGAACCCGGAAGCGGTTCCGATGGATGACGGCGCCGGTTCGCTCTTCTATGGGAGCACACTGCGCCGGTGCGGCGGCTGAATGGAGCGAACGCCCGTGACTTCACCCAAGGACGGCGCCAGGGATGGCGCCAAGTCGCCGGAGCAAGGCAAGTTTTCGGAGCAAGGCAAGTCTTCGGAACAAGGCAAGTCGCCGGAGCAGGCCCGGGAAGCGGCCAGGGACGTGACGAAGGATTCGTCCCGGCCCGCCGACAAGGCGATGGGCAAGCCTGGCGAGCCGTCCGCAGCGGCCTCCACCCCGAAGGTCGAGCCGGCCAAGTCGGGGCCAGCGGCGTCGGAGCCGGTCAAGTCCGAGCCCGCAAAGGCGGGTCCGACCGGCAGCAGTGCCCTGCCCGGTAGCAATGCGCCTGGGTCTTCCGGGCGCCCACAGGACGTTCGAGCCGACGCGCCGTTGAAGCCGGGCGCCACTGGCAGCAGCGCGATCCCTCCGTCGGCCGCCGCCTCGACCAGCGCGGGAACGATGTCCAACAAACCCACGGAGCCCGGAAAGCCGTCCGGCGCGTCGGCCGCTGCCTCCGGCACGCCGGGAAGCAATGCACCGTCGAAGCCGGGCGCCACCGGCAGCAGCGCGATTCCGCCGAATCCGGCCGGGACCAAGGCGACCGATGCCAAGCCGGACACGTCCGGCAAGGCCGGCACGACCGGCAGCAGCACGGTGAAGCCGGAAACGCCGGCCTCCGGGAGCGCTGGCTCCAGCGGCGCCAAGCCGGATGCGACCTCGGGAGCCAAGCCGGGAGCGGCGCCGGGTGCCACGCGGGTGACGGAGGCGGCCTCGCTGACCGACGGCCCGATCCTCGATCTCAAGGCCAAGCGCCTCTCCGATGCGGCGGATGCCGCCAAGCCGGGCGCGAAACCCGATGCCGGCAAGGAGAGCGCGGGCGCATCCGCTTCGGCCAAGGACGCCGCCCGGGAAACGCCCAAAGACACCGCGAAGGCGGCACCGGCGCGCGGTGGCGCGGGCTTCGGCTCCGTGGCCGCCTCGGGCCTGATCGGCGGCCTGATCGGCGCCGGCCTCCTCTACGGCGTCACCACCTACCAGCGGGGCGCCGATCCGCGCCTTGCAAATCTTGACAAGTCCCTGGCGGGCCTTGCCACGAAGGATGCCGTTGCCGGGCTCGACAAGCGCCTCGCCGCCAACGAGCAGGCACTGAAGCCCCTGCCCGACGCCGTCGCCCGCGCGGAAACCGCAGCCAAGGCCGCCGCCGACCGCGCCAACGAAGCGCTCCAGAAGGCGGGCGTCGCCCCCGCCACGGCCCCCTCGGCCGACGGTTCCGCCCCGGCGCCGGCCGTCCCCGCGGACATCGCCGCTCGTCTCGACGCCCTCGATCAGCGCGTCTCGGCGCTGCAGGAGGAGCCCGGCCGCGACGGCACGGCCGAGGTGAAGACTGCGCAGTCGATGGATCCGGCCGCCCTCGCCGCCCTCGACGAGCGGCTCAAGGCGCTCGAAGCGAACGGCGGCAAGAGTGCTGCGTCCGATCTCTCCGACAAGATCGCGGCGCTGCAGACGGATGTCGCGTCCCGTGCCAAGGCGGACGAAGCGGCCGAGGCCGCCCTCGGCAAGCGCGTGGACGAGGTGCAGAAGGCGCTGGACGGGCGCATCGCCGCCGCGACCCAGACCGTGCAGGAGGCGACGCAGGCGAGCAAGCAGGCCGCCGACGCCGCCCAGAGCCGCGCGGACGAAGCCGTGAAGGGCCTGGAGCGCAAGCTTCAGGAACAGTCGGAGCGGATCGCCGGCCTCGACAAGGCAGTCGATCAGAGCGCCAAGCAATCGACCGTGCAGTCGGCCCTGCGCATCGTCGCGGCCGACCGGATCGCCTCGGCGCTGGAGGCGGGCCAGCCCTACCCGGATGCGCTCGCCAGCCTGCGCAACCTCGAACCGGCGGATTCCAAGCGCCTCGACGCGCTCGGCCCCTTCGCCGACAAGGGCGCGCCGACCGCTTCAGGCCTCGCCGCGGAGTTCCGTCGGATCTCGGAGAAAATCGCCGAGGCCAAGCGCGCGGCCCAGGCCAAATCCGTCGCCGAGACCGGCAGCGTGGGCGACCGTCTGATGAACATGGCGAGCTCCCTGGTGCAGGTGAAGCGCGCTGACGGACCCACCGCGGGCGGAACCCAGGCCGCCGCCGGCAGCGCGGCTTCGACCGCGCAAGTTCAGGCGGCGCTCGACCGTGGGGACCTCGCCGAGGCGGCCAAGGCCTACGCCACCCTTCCGGAGGAGGCGCGGGCGCAGGGCGGCGATTTCGGAACGCGGCTCTCGGCGCGCGCCGAGGCGGGCCGCGCGGCCCAGGCGCTGCTGGCCGACGCCTTCACCGGCCTGCCGCCGGCACGCTGACGGCCAGGACCGGCATCGATGACGACGAACCAGCCGCGCCCCGCGCGGCGTTCCCCCCTTCCACTCTGCCCGGGCCGCGTGCGCCCGCTCCCCGTGCTCCCAAGGAGGCCCTGACCCATGTGGCGCGCCCTCGTCTTCCTGGCCCTCCTGGCCGTCGCCGCCTACGGCGCGGTGTGGATCGCCGACCATCCGGGCACCGTGACCGTCGTCTGGAACGGCTACGAGATCGGCATGAGCCTCGCCATCGCTCTCACCGGCGTGCTGGTGGCGGCGATTGTCCTCGGCCTGATCTGGGCGGTCGTCACCGGCGTGATCGGCCTGCCCGCCAGCATCAGCCGCTCGACCCGTGAGCGCCGCCGCAACAAGGGCCTCGCCTCGCTCTCGCGCGGCATGATCGCCGTCGGCTCCGGTGACCCGCTCGCGGCCCGCCGCCATGCGGGCGACGCCGAGCGCCTGCTCGGCAGCCAGCCGCTGACGCTCCTCCTCAAGGCCCAGGCGGCCCAGATTTCCGGAGACCGGGACGCGGCCGAACAGGCGTTCAAGCGCATGGCCGACGATCCCGAGACCCGTGTGCTGGGTCTGCGCGGCCTGTTCGTCGAGGCCCGCCGCCGTGAGGACGAGGGTGCCGCCCGTGCCTACGCTTCCGAGGCCGCCCGTCTCGCGCCGAGCGTCACCTGGGCGAACGAAGCGGTTCTCGAAGCGCAATGCGCCGACGGCGAGTGGTCCGCTGCGACCGAGACCGTGGAGCGCCGCGCCGCTTTGGGGCTGATGGACAAGCACGCCGCCCGCCGCCAGCGCGCGGTGCTGCTCACAGCAGCCGCCCAGCGCCACGAGGCCGGCGAGCCCGATACCGCGACCGAGCAGGCGCTCAAGGCCGTCAAGCTCGCCCCCGACCTCGTGCCGGCGGCCGCCATTGCCGGCCGGCTGCTCGCCCGGCGCAACGATCTGCGCAAGGCTGCCAAGATCATCGAAGCCGCGTGGAAGGCGACCCCGCATCCGGAACTCGCCAAGGTCTACCTCAACCTGCGCACGGGCGACTCCGCCCGCGACCGGCTGGCTCGCGCCGAAAATCTGGCCAAGCTCTCGTCCTGGGAGCCGGAATCGCGTCTGGTGATCGCCCAGGCTGCGACCGAGGCCAAGGATTTCGGCCGCGCCCGCGAGGCACTGGCGCCGCTAACCGACGACCGGCCGACGGCGCGCGTTTGCCGGATGATGGCGCGGATCGAGGCCGCCGAGCACGGCGCCGAGAGCGGACGCTCCCGCGAGTGGCTCGCCCGTGCCGCCCGCGCCCCGCGCGACCCGGCCTGGGTCGCCGACGGCATCATCTCCGAGCGCTGGGCGCCGGTCTCGCCGGTCTCCGGCCGTCTCGACGCCTTCGTGTGGAAGACTCCGCCCGAGATCCTGGCCGGCCCCGAGGACGACGACGCCCCGGCCCCGGCTTCGGCCGAGCCCGCTGCTCCAGTGGCGATCCCGGCCGCGCCCGTGCCGGCTCCGGTCACCACGGACAGCCCGGCCCCGTCCACGCCCGGCTTCCTCCAGACCGGTGCAGGCACCCCCTCGGTCCCGCCGACGCCCGCTCCGGTCAATGGCCCCACCGGCCCGTCATCGGCCACGCAAGCCGCCGCTGCGGACCGTCCGCGCCGCATCGCCTGACCCCCCACGCCGCCCGGACCGGAGCCGGGCGGCGCATAACGCGTGCGTCTGTGGCATTCTTCGCCTTGCCAGACGCCCACGCCCCGGCTACAGACCCGCACCTGCCGCAAGAGACCACCGCCCGCGCCCAGCGCCCGCGTCGGTCCCCGGCCGGTTCCGGAGGGGTGGCCGAGTGGTTGAAGGCGCACGCCTGGAAAGTGTGTATACCGGAAACGGTATCGCGGGTTCGAATCCCGCTCCCTCCGCCAGTAACTCGCAAAATTCGAGCAGTTCATCCCGGCTTCAGCAGGCGCGGCATTTTCTTCGTGCCTGCCGGGACTTTGCAGGGCCAGCAACAGCAACCTGCCCCGCAGAGACACCGATGCAGCGCAGCTTCGGCCTTGACAGGCTCAACGTCTCGCCGGCGCCATTCGCCAGTCCCACCTTCTCGGCCTGCCTCCTACCCACCCGACTTGCAGCGCGACCAGAGACAGGCGCCATCCAGGCAGCCGCTGACGCGCGGCAGACATCTCGGAAGGTCGCGCCGCGAACGAGAACGAGGCCCGTCGGACCCCGCTCCTCCAGATGCCGTTGCGATGGCTCAGGCTCGTCGTTCGTCGAGTTGGCTCAGCCGAGCCCGAGGAGCTTGCGCTGCTCACTCCAGTCGATCGGCAGTCGCGTGTCCGCCATCAGGCGGGTCGCCGTCAGCTCCGGCGGATGCTCGCCCGAAAGCAGCCGCGCCACGATGTCCGGTGCCAGGAAGCTGAGGCGCAGAAGGCGTGTGACGTAGGAGCGCGACAGCCCTTCCTCCCGCGCCACATCATCGATCGAGAGCTGCGTCTCGCCGAAGATGCGCTCGCGCAGCTGCTGCGCTCGGGCGAGCAGACCGGTCAGGCTCGCATCGGGTGCCGGCCCTGTGCGCTCACCCGGGATCACCAGCCGCAGCTCCTGCCCCACCCGCTGCAGCACAGCCGGCACACGCAGCACCAGCACCGCGCCTCGATCCAGCTCGCCATCGTCCCCGTCTGAAGCGTTGGCTTGGCTGAGTGCCTGCGCATCAGCATGAGCCCCAGCGGCAGCATTGGGCACGCACAAGGATCCAGTGAGGCCCTGAAGCAGACGCGCTGTGTCGACGTGCAGTTCGATGCCGTCCACCCGCACCACGATGCGGCGCAGACACACGCGAAGACGCTGCCGCTGCTCGCCTGCAGGTGCCTCGTGCCAGTGGGCTGCCAGAGCGGCACCTGCGGCAAGCAAGCGCTGCTGCTCGGAAGCCGAGTGCTCGTGCATCAGCTCGTGCAATGCGCTGGCGCTGCCGAGCAGCTCACGCAATCGCCCCGTGACCAGAGCCTCCAGTGCCAGAGCCGGCAGCCGCTGACCACCGCTCCGCGGCGCATCGGCCGCGCCCGCATCATTCTGATCTGTGTCTCCGAGCTTCGTGGATCCGCTGGTGCGGGCGGGGATCCGCTTTCCGGAGACGAGGCTGTGCGAGACGTAGTAGCGGTAGCGAAGGCCGCGCTTGAGCGTGTGGCTCGGCGTCAGCCGCTGACCCTGTGCATCGTAGACGAGGCCAGCCAGCAGGCTCGGTGCATCCGCCGTAGCGCCACTATCACGCTCGACCCGGTTCTGCGTCAGGACCCCCTGTACTGCGGCAAACAGTTCGGCATCGACGATCGCCGTGTGCTCGCCGGCATAGCTCTGTCCCTTGTGCACGACTTCACCAAGGTAGAGCTGGTTGGCGAGCATCGCGTACAAGGCACCGCGAGCCAAAGGCTGGCCGCCGAAGTGACCGCCATCGGCGGTACGACGCTGCTTGCTCAGGATGCCTGCTTGCGCCAGCTCCAGCTGCAGCAGACGGACCGAGCGCACGGCGCAGTAGCGTCGGAAGATGTGGCGCACCGTCTCGGCCTCGGCTTCGTTCACCTTAAGCCTTCGCTCGGCCACGTCGTAGCCGAGCGGCGGCAGGCCGCCCATCCACATGCCCTTGCGCTTGCTTGCCGCGATCTTGTCACGAATGCGCTCGCCCGTGACCTCACGCTCGAACTGGGCGAAGGAGAGCAGCACGTTGAGCGTCAGCCGTCCCATGCTGCTGGTGGTGTTGAAGGCCTGCGTCACCGACACGAACGAGACGTGCCGCGCGTCGAACACGGCCACGATGCGGGCGAAGTCGGCCAGAGCCCGGGTAAGGCGATCGACCTTGTAGACGACCACCACATCGACGCGGCCGGCTGCCACGTCGGCGAGAAGCCGCTGCAGAGCAGGTCGCTCCATGCTGCCGCCTGAGTAGCCGCCGTCATCGTAGAGGGTGGGCAGCAATCCCCAGCCCTCGTGCCGCTGACTGGCGATGTAGGCAGCGCACGCCTCGCGCTGCGCATCGAGCGAGTTGAAGGCCTGCTCCAGACCCTCCTCGCTCGACTTGCGGGTATAGACGGCACAGCGCAGCCGTGCCGGCTTGGCTGAGGACGGCGCCGGCTTCGATCTAGGCATGGCTCGTCTCGCGCCCTTCCCTGCGCCCGGTCAGGCCAAAGAAACGGGGACCGGACCAGTGGCTGCCGGTGATGTGCTTGGCGATCTGGCTGAGGGAGCGGTAGCGCTGATCCTCGAGTTCGAAACCGCCTTCCGTGACGGTGACGACATGGCTACGGCCGTGCCACTCGCGCATGAGGCGCGTGCCGGGCCGCAGCAGAAGCGCAGGTGGCACCGCCGGTGTGTCAGGCACAGTGCTTCCTCCCTTCCCCCGCTGAGCCAAGGCACGCAGATGCCGCTGGTTGGCTTTGGAGAGGCCGCCCTGCGCAACCTCCTGAAGGCGGTAGGCCAGCGCGCGCACGATCAGGTCGCGGCTGAGCGGCGGTGGCGGCTGGTGGAACAGCCTGCGCCAGGCTTGGCGCAGCTCCACCGTACTCATCTGGGCCAACTCAGAGAGCTGCAGCGGCGCCCGGCCCAGCACTGGTCGTCCGGTCGGCCGCTCCTGTGCGTCAACGAACGCAGCCGGAGCGGCCGCGTTCTTCGTGCTGCTCGACTGTGGCATCAGGCCATTGCCTCAGCTGAGGCGACCAGGCTTTGCTCGGCGAGCTTGTAGCGGGTGCTGACCCCGGCGGCGCGCACGGTGAGGATGGCGAGACCGCGCTGACGCAGGCGGGTCAGTGCAGCGCGGGTGGTATGCGGCAGCCAGTGGGTTGCGGTGGCCAGCGCCTCGAGCGTTGCTCCGTCAGGTTGGCTCAGCAGCGCGATGAGAAGCGCCTGCTTGCTTCGCTGAGGCTTCTCGTCCGCGCCGCTTGGAGGAGCACTGCCTACCGGCTCCTCAGGAGCGGCAGGCGCCGGCGGCGTGATGCCGATGGCGGCCCGGCCTTCGGCGGTGATAATGAGGCACGCCTGCCTTCCTAGCTTGCCCTCAGCGTGAGGCATGTCAACGATCAGTCCGCGCGTGCGGAGGACGGACAGGCTGGCGCGGAAGGTTGGCGGCTTGATCGTGTCAGGGCACAGGACACGCTGTTTGGGGTGCTGAGCGGCGTGGGTCAGGATCAGGCGTTGCGTCTGGCTGAGGGTTTCGGCCGTTTTGCGTGGCATGTTTGTGTCGTCCGTCTCTGGGCGACAGCTCTGGCGCTGTCACTGAGAGGACCCCGCGAGTGGCTCGTGCGCCAGCGGGGTGACATGCGCGCCGGTGAGCAGTCAGTCACCCGGCACAGCCACAGCAATGCTCAGGTGTCTGGCGAAGTCCAGTCGGCTCGCAAGGACGCGTTGCTACTTCCGTGAACTGGGTTGCATGGGGCTTCCCCCTCCCCTGCGCGGGGACCAACCGAGCCGAAATCAGTCGGCTTCGTGATGTGTGATCACGGCAGTCGCCAAGCTGGCCGTAGAGAAATCAGCTTCCGCCGCTTTTGGCCGACAGACGTACAAGCGGCGTGCAAACTCCTAACCCTTTGCGGACATTCGACCCGCTTTCGCCGAAGGTCCGGATGGGGTGGCCAGCGGACCTTGGACTTTCGGCCAGAACCGGACATTCCGCCTACGACCTGTCTCGGACATGCCGGGAGATATTGGAACATCCCGAAAGCGGTCGTCCTCTGATTTTCAGTGCGAGCACACCTTGCGCGGGATCGAAGATTGAGGTGGCGGTGACAGCGGGGATCTGGAATAGCCCACCGCGACGCTGATCTCCGAAACCGACCACCGTCACGATCCTCGGCGTGCTGGAGGCGGAAGTTCGGATCGACCCTATCCCTCGCCCTTGTCGACCGCCGCGTCGTACTCAGCCTGCGTGATGGTTCCGACAGACGCCACACTCTCGCGATCGGCCTAGCACAAGTCCTCTTGAAGAAACTCCAGCCGCTTCCACTCAGCTACAGGTGCGGCCCCTTGCGCGTCAGGCACGTAACGCGAGCTATGTTCACGCCGGTAGTGGTGAATGTAACGAGGGCAGTTCAAAAAACCTGCGCCGGACTTAACCGCATAACGATGACTGCACCTGGGATTGGCACAGCCTCGTCCAGGCGGGCCAGCCCATGCACCCGAAGACGCCGGGGTGTCTCGAAATCGATGAAGAGGAGACCCACGAGGGCCTCCTCCATCACGTTGCCCATCGACAGGAACATGCCGTTGCCGTCGTAGCATGGCAGCAGCAGGTCATCGCCGTCGATCCGGACGAAGCCCTGCGCACCGCCCTTTTAGCACACGGTCGGCTGGCCGGTGGCGTCGACAGTCGACAGGAACAGCATCTCGCGTTCCGCGATGAAGGCTCGATTGGCCTCCGAAAGCCGTACGCTGACGATTGCGCGCTCCTGCGCGTCAGCCAGACGGCGCGTACCGAAACGGTCCTGCAGCGCCCGTTGCTCAGGCGTGTAGAAGCTGTCCATCCATGCATCCTCAGGCTAAAGCCGGTTGGGCCTGAGAACCTGAACCAACCTGCATGACTCTCCTGGCCCGCACGATCGCGAACAGATCCTCTATCCTCTGTCGCTCTTCTGCCGAGTGCGGGAGCCAATAGGCGCAGGCGACGTAGACGATCAGGTTTATGACCAAGCCGAAGCAGCCGGAAGTCAGGCCGTAGCCGAAGGGCAGAAGGCCACCGTAGGCGATCTCCAGCCCGATCGCTGTGACGAAACCCAGGATCATGCCGGCGAACGCGCCCTGACGGTTCCCCCCCTTCCAAAAAATGCCAAGGAACTGCGGGACCGAGAGCTGGATGATACCCTGGTAGGCCAGCACCGCTAACGAGAAGAGCGCCGGCAAGGTCAGGGTTGCCAACCAGGAGGCTAAGAGCGTCAGCAGGAGCATGCCGACTTTCGCGATGACGATCATCCGCTTCTGGTCGAGTTCGACATAGTTGCCGACGAGGTCGTTGGCGAGTTGCGTGCCGTAGGCTTGGATGTTGCCGTCCGTGTGCCCCATCGAGGCGGCCAGCAGCACGACGCCGGCAAGGCCCAGCAGCACGAGCCCCCCAGCCTGCTGGGAGACGATGAACCAGACGTCGTCGGGCTTGGCCACCGCCTCCGGCACCTTGGAGGCGAGCATACCGAAGATCAGTAGCGCCACCCCGAACAGGAACGTCAGCGGCACGGCAAGGGCAGCCGACTTCTTCAGGCTGTGCACGCCATCGGCCGTGAACAGGCGCACGAAGATGTAAGGCCAGCACCAACCGCCGAGCGCGCCGGTGAATATCAGCGCGAACAGGTAGAGCGGACCTTCCTTGGAGCCGAAGCTCGGAATCGCGAACATCTTTGGATCGAGGGTGGCGAGCGTGCTGCCCTTGACGACCACGAGCCAGACGATCAGTCCGATGAGCATCAGGCCGCCACCGACATAGGCCACGATGCCCTGCAGGTAGTCGGAGATCACCACGCCGCGCATGCCCATGCGCACAGTCCAGATCTGACGGATCGCGATGACGAGGACGCCCAAGATGACGGAGCTGGAGAAGGACAGGACACCCAGCGACATCGCCTGGAAGAGGTTGCCCAGGGCCTGCATCCCAAGGACGAGCCAGGGTAGGCCGGACACGATGCCAATGAGCGCCGCAACCGTCCGGATGTGGTGGGAGCCGTAGCGTAGCGCGAACAGGTCGCCCTGCGTGCGCAAGTCGTAGGCCTTGCCCCAGATCCAGACCGGCCGGGCCAGGACAAAGAGCAGCACAACGGTCAGGAGCGAGTAGGACAGGACGTAGAACGACATCACGCCGGCCGTCACCGAGAGGGCGCCGAAGGCGGTAAACATCGAGCCCGGATACCAAGTGTTGAGGAACGACATCGCCTGGTAGCGGGCTCCGAACGAGCGGCCACCCACGGCGTAGTCGGTGAAGGACTGATCGACCGTGCGGTTGCGCTGGAGCACCCAGACGACGGCGGCGAAGAATAGGGCAAGCAGGCCGAAGGTGATGATCATGCCGCGCTCCCCCTGGTCAGCCGCGTCGAGCAGATAGGCGGCGACCAGGCTTGCCGTGATGCACAGACTGACCGCCAAGAAGTAGAACAATGCGATCGGGATGCCGGCGATCGGGGCCGTGCGGCCGTCAGCCGCCCAGTAGAGTGGCGGGGCCAGCGCGACGACGGCGTCGAGCGCGAACCATAGTTTGACGATCCCGCGCCGGAGTGGCGCAGGTGAACCTTGTTTCAGCATGGCGTTTCCTCGTTTCTTTGCTGTTCAGTGAAGAAGGGGGGCGAGCTTGTCGAAGCAGCTCGGCCAATCCTCCCTGTAAGCCTCGCGGATATCCGCACGGGCGATCCGCTTATGGGTCAGGCGCATATCGCTGGTGCCGTTGTCCCGTGGGGTGAACTCGATCTGTAGAAGCGTCTCCTCCCCGCGCAGGAGGTCGAGGGGGGCCGTCGTATATCCAGGTCTGGACGATGCGCCGGGCCGGTTCGAGTTCTCGGTAGCAGCCGCTGATGCGATGTTCGGCTCCGTCAGGCCCACGGGTCTGCAACCTGAAGCGACCACCCACCCGAAGATCGGTTTCAGCCTGCTCGACCACGTTCGGGCCAGGCGCGAGCCAACGCTGGATCATCACCGGGTCGGTCCAGGCTTGGTAAAGCTTGTCGCAGGTCGCCCGAAACGTCCGGACGAGGACGACAGCAGGCTCAGTGTCGGTCATCATCGTCCTCGGCGTTAAGCAGATCATCGAGAGCATCGAGCCGCTCGTCCCAGAAAGCCGTGTAGGTGCGCAGCCAGGAAAGCGCCTGAACAAGGGGCTGACGTTCAAGCGAGCAGCGATGTACCCGACCTTCGATCGTGCGGCTCAGAAGGCCAGCATCTTCGAGGACACGGACGTGCTTGGAAGCAGCGGACAGGGACATGGCGTGGGGGGCGGCAAGTTCGGAGACCGTGCGCTCACCGGACGCGAGTTGATTGACCATGGCCCTACGGGTTCGATCCGCGAGGGCATGGAAGACGCCATCCAGGGCCAAGGGCAAATGCTCAACCATTTGGTTGATGATTGCAGGATGGTCCGGCTAGCGCAAGATGCCGGCACGCATTCGTATGCGCGGCCGGAGGAGTGAGGTCTGCTTCGGTGGTTTTTTCGCTCGGAATCTGACGGGCTACTGTCCACCCGACCCAATCGTAGTTCCTCGTCCACCGGGCTGCCTCGGAGCAGACCTTCCGACCTTCTGCAAAGGGTCGAGGCTGTGTGAAAACTCAGGCGCGCCGAAACGATAGAACAATCTTCTGCGCTGCCGACATACGAGCATTATGGTTGGCGGCCGAGTTGCCGTTGGGGTGCCATGCCGGCGCTGCACAGGATGTGCGAGGGGAAGATCCTTCTATGGCCTCGACGTTTTCACACAGCCTCGGCCCTGAAAAGTCATTCAATGCGGCATCGCCGGAGGGCGGGTGATGAAGGCATAGCAGACCATTGATGGGGCTTTGCCGGCGACGTCCGATGGGCTTAGCTGTTCCAATGAGTTCCGAGGCTTCTAGGGACGATCCGTCCCGGAATGCCGCGCCATCCATTTGGAACGGCTTGGACGGCGGCCTGGACTGGTCCACACGAGCAAGCCCTATTGGAACGGTGTCCGCCTCCCATCATCTAACCTGCCGCGCCGCATCATCGAGAACTGCGAGACCATGCTGTGATGTGAGATTGGACTTCGAAGGTGCCTCGAGCGCGGCAAGATCTCCGAGGCGTTTCTCAATAGTCTCGCGCAATCCTGCGATCATTTGCTCGAAAAATCGGAAGTGGTCGCGCTCGATTTCGCCTGCGGCAAGCCTCTCGAACAGCCATTCCAACATGCCTTCGAGTTCCTCGTCGGCGATGGCGAGCTGCGCCGCGGAACCCACCTTAGCCAGCCTGACGAGCTCGACCACGCGAAGTAGTTTCGCCCGATCCTCGCGGCTGCGGCGCAGCCGACGTCTGGAGGCAATCCAGCCCAGGATGGGGGTCAGTATGGCGAATACCATGACGGTCAGCCAGTAATAGTTGACCGTCTGATCCAGCAGGCTCTCCTGTTCGCCGTTCAGGTAGGCAAGCGTTCCAGGATGCACAGGGAGCAGCAAGGACCGCTCGGTCTCAGGCGCCTCCATCTGCCCCGCCGCTGGCACCGTGGCGACCAGCTTCGCCTTCGTCGTCAACATGAGCCGCGTGATCTCGCCAGCCACGCGGTCCGGCAGCGAGGCGCGCGAGACGAGCAGGGTGCGGACCGCGAAGGTATGGATGCTTTCGTCGGGTTCGCTCGGCGTTCCCCCGTAGGTGCCCTGCTTGATCTCGACAGATCTGTAGGAAGGTGCGCGGGCGACAATGGCATCCGCTTCCGGGATGTCGAGATAGGACGGCTCCGCCTTGAAGCTCTTTCGGATGCTGGCGAAGGCATCCGTGATCGGCCCCGGACCAAGCGGGCCGGAGACGACGGCCGCAACGACACGCTTCGCCTTCAGCATGGGTCCAAATTCCGCCGCCGGCATCTCGATGAGATCGGCGTCGCGCAGGCCATAGAACTCCGTGAAGGCCTTGAGCAGACCGGGATCGGACCCTTTCGCGACGGCGAGCTTCTTGCCCGCGAGCTCACTGGCTTTCTCGATCTTTGCGTCCGGTGGCAGAATGACCGCGGCCCCGTCCTGCCGAAGCACGAAGATCGTCCGTCCGTTCGCAGCCGCCTCATCGTCGCTTCGCACGACGGCGAAGTCGACCCTGCCTTCCGTGAGCGCCTTTCCGCTCTCGGACAAATTGTCCGTCTGGACGGGGACCAAGCGGACGAGGGGATGCTCGGCGGACAGATCGCGGATGAAGGCGGCGAGCACTTTCTGCCCGTCGCTTCCAACTGGGCCGGTTGCCAAGGTCAGGGTGTATCTGGCCGAGATGAGCCAGGGATAGCGCGTCAGGGTGTAGGCACCACCCGCCACCCCTGCGAAGAGGATTCCCACGACCACGACGATCTTGAGGAAGGGCCTCATCGTGCGCTGGGCCCGATGGGCGTGTCGTGGATTGGTCGAACGTGCCAGAACTCCAGGACCGAGATCGCCCCAACGGCATAAGCGGAGGCCAACAGGACGTTGACGAGCCGCGTGATGAAGGCCTCGCCGCTACCGCCCGGCAACGGTGTCATCCCGAGGCCCAGCAGGAGGATAAAGGTTCCGAGAGCGATGACGTAGATCGGCGCACGCGGGCCGGCGGTCGCGATGCGTCCCACGAAGGCGAGCGTCGCCGCGAGGCAGACCGTGACGAAGAATGGGAGGGGCTTGTTCAGCAGGACCAGATTGTAGGCCGCCGCCGCCAAACCACCGATGAGGTTGCCGAGGATCAAACCCAACGCCGCGCGCTGTCCCTGTTGAGGATTGTGCTGACGGAGCAGGTTCACGATCACAATCAGTACAACTACTGCGAGTTCCATCTCGACGAGGAGGAACCCGAACAGGACTGGCAGCAGGACGAGCGTATTCAGGAGCGCGTCCCGTGCGGCCTCACGCGGGCTGAGAGCATCCGAGGCGTCTGCCGGCGCCTGAGGTGCGGTATCAGTCGCGTCTCCAGAGAACACTTCGAACGCGACCCAGGCCGTCAGCACCCCCACCAAGCCAGCAACGATAAGCACACCAGCGAAGCCCACGGCGGAGGCGGGCGATGCGACGGCGAGGACCGGCAGGGAAACCGCCGAGATCTGGATGAGGAGCATTACGAGGCTGGGTGCGCCCCTCAGGTGGGCGTAGAACGACAGATAGAGCAGCAGTGCGAGGGTGAGGATCAGGACAGCGGGGTGGCTGAGGAGTGACGTCGTGATCGCGAGGACCGCTCCCGTCGACAATCCAATCAGGACGACGATGGAGAGGCCCTGGGGCAGGCTCAGGGGCTGCCGCAGCTTCGTGAGCAGCTGCGCCGTCAGCATCGGCGCCACGAACGTCGCGTCCAGACCGAGCGCCTCGACAAGCGTGAAGCAGGCGGTCACGCCAAAAGCGAGACGGAGCGCTGGAGATAGTCGGTTTTCGCTGCCATGGTCCTGCCCAGTTGCCCGAAACCACTGATTTCTTGGTTTCAAATTCCTACAGCAAAACCTGATCGAGGTCGAAGGCGAGGCCGCCAGTTGCGGGGAGGCACGAGACTATATCTCGAGGCGGCTCGTCAGAGGCTAAGATTTTCACATCTGCCGGACGCCGTGTTGGAGGACCGGGCTTGGCTGTCATGACGCGAGTTTGGCCTCCAGAATACCCAGACTGCGCATCCGGGGCTCACCAGGCCAAGCCGTACTGGAACGTCAGGTCCGGCTCCAGCGCTTGCTCCCGTGTGGGCGAGGATCGTCGTGGTTTTCGTCGCGCTTAGTCTTCGGTCGGTGCACCTGCCGCCACGTGCTGGGCGTCAGGCCCGACCAGCGCCGGAAGGCGTGCGTGAAGGCAGCGGGCTGGGAGAAGCCCAGAGCCGTCGAGATGTGCCCAATAGCCATGCTGGTATCGGCCAAAAGGTCCTTGGCCACCCGGAACTGCGCCTCGTTGCTGAGCCGCTTGAAGCTGGTGCCTTCGGCTCTCAGCTGACGGCTCAGGGTGCGGCGGTTCACCAACATCTGGCGCGCCACCTTTTCCGCCTTGCAGCGCTGTCGGGTCACTGCGGCGTGAAGGTACTGGCGAAGCTCTCCAGTCAGCGTGGGCGGCTGCTTCATGGTCATCTTCCTCCAGCGCCTTGCCGCTAAGCCGAATGAAGGCGAACCGCCGCACAAAGTCGCCTGAGTGCGAACCTCTCTCTCGCCCACGTTCGGTGATCGTGGGCAGCGGCCCGCTTTCGCAGTTCAACGGCTGGTATCAGCGGCGCCGGTCGTTCCTACGGTCCTGCCGATCGGTCCTTCGATCTCCCCGACGATCCATTCCGTGGGTTTGCGTCTTGACGACGAGCTCGGAGGCACCAGCAGACGCTTCAACTGTGGGGCGAAACGCGCTGAGTGGGGCTGCCTGTGCTCCGCTTCCCGCTCCAAGCGCAAGCGCCGCAGCGATGGAGAGCCCTGCAAGTCTCAGATATGGCATCGTCATCTCCTCTGCCGTGTCTCGGCCCAGTGGACCGACACGGCCATTCCATTGTTGCAGGTTCTTCGTGCACTGCTTGATCGGTCGGGACGCGGTCATCAGTCGAGCAGCGGTAAGGGCCGCAAGCAACACTGGATTGGGCTGCTTGCACTCAGACTTGGATGACTGCCAAGCTTTGCAGTGGTCAGCGCCTGCGCGGGGTGAGCGTGCGCAGGTCGCGGGCGCCGCGGTTTTCGCGGCGGTGGTGCTGCTGTTCTTCCTCTACGGCGCGCCCCTTGCGCCGAGCGCTGTAACGGCCGGTCAGTCGGGAATGCATGATGCTCAACCACGAATTGCGTCATGTTGAAATCGGGCGTAGACGCGGCGGCGGGAGGACGGGTCCGCTAATGCGCGCATGTTTCGGATTTCGTGGTGACGCGACGAGTTCAATGATCAATGTTCTCCCAAGGAGCGGTGTTGCCTGGGCCCTGGCTGACCTCGGCGCATCTCAAATCGGAGGCTGCTTCATCCAGGCATCGCCACGCAGGACGCGCTGCCGGCCATATTCATACAGCGGGCGCATGTAGGATGGGTCGAACGGCTTGTTGCGCTCCAGCGTGAAGTCCGGCCCGATGAAAGCCAGGTTGTAGTCCACCCCGTCGCGCTCGGCGGCGGCGTGAATTCGCAACACGTCGTTGTATCCGCTGGCGGCGATCATAGCGGTAATCGCGCGACCGACGATGCCGAGCGTCCGACGCTCCGTCGAGGCCCATTCAGGGTCCAGCCGGCCGTTGCGGATCACCCAGGCCCGGGCCGACGCCGTCGGCTGCCCGCGCGCCAGCCGCTCGCGCCGGAACCGCGAGACGCTGGCAGGATATAGAAAGAGCTGGGCGAAAGCCCCGCCGTCCACATGCAGTTCCTGAAAGGGCTGCCCGTTCAGCGTCACGTCGAACAACACCGGGGCGAAGGCGCCGGGAATGGCAGCGGAAGCCACTAGAATCCGCCGCACCGTATCTAAGGCCCTCACATGGCCGCTCTGCGCGATGGCGCCGATGTTCCAGATCACCGGGGTTTGCGCGTCCAGATTGGAGGTGCCAACCAGCAGCAGCCGGCCATCGGCATAGGCCTGGGCGATCTCGGCCAGCATCGTCTCGTCGAGGTAGCGGGAAATCGTGCGGAACAGCGGGCTGTTGTCCGCCATGGCATCGTCCAAGATTGCCGCGGTGTAGAAGCGCTCCAGCATTACGTCCGCCAATGTGATGTCAGTGAACACGCTCTTCAGTTGCGCGTCGCGGGAGCTGCCAAGGAAGGCGAAGGGGGCGCTCAACGCGCCGGTGCTGATGCCTGTGACCAGGAAAAAGCTCGGTCGGTCGCCACGCTCGGTCCAACCATTGAGGAGCCCGGCGCCAAAGGCCCCGTTCTCACCACCGCCCGAGAGGCCGAGCAGGTCCAAATCAGGCAGCGGCGTCGTCGGCTGGATGTCGCGCGACACGACCTGGCGCTCGACAGCCTCGATGAATTCCCGCTGGAGCGCGGCCTGGCCCCTGGCCTCGGTCGGGAAGAATCGCTCGTTCGGCACGCCGAGGACCGTTGCGGTACTCGCGCAACCGCGTGGCACGGCGGCGAGCCGCGTCGGGAGGGCGCAACCCGGGAGGTTGGCGGTCAGCGCACTGCAGGCGGTGAAGGCTAGCAGGGAGCGGCGGGACGGCAGGGTTGCCTGTGGTGCCAAGCCAAAATCGGACATTGCGTACCTCGCGACCCCGCAATGTACTATCTCAGTCACCTTCATTCTCGTAAAGCATCTATACCTTGGCTCGATGTTGCGTCGGCAGTCATCCCGCGGGATTGATGCGGCTCCCGCAGGACCGCGTGAAGCGCAACCGCATGCGTGTCGGATTTCGTGCTGACGCAGCGCGTTGGACGATCGGGGCCAGATACGCAGCCGCCGGGACCGCAGAGGTGATTTGATCCGGCCCCAGGGGGGCTCGTCTTCGCGTCTGGTGGATCCTCCTGCGAGGAGGAACCTGCGAAGCGGGTCGAGCTTGGCGCGACCGTACTTGGAGCGCTTCAGCAGCTTGAGGCGATTGACCTGACCCAGGACTTGCTCGCCGCTCCACGGGAGGTGCAGGCCGGCACGGACGGCAGCTTCGTCCTGATCGAGCCTGGCGACGAAGCACTCGACCACCCGAGCACCGCCCGTTCGGGCCTCGTCCAGCCCCTCCTCGAACGCCGCGAGACCGGCCGCCTGGACCCGCGCAACGACGAAGAGCATCAGGAGGACCGCGCGGCGCTCAGGATTGTCAGAAGCAGGTATCCGTAGTCCACCTGCAGACGCCGAAACCGCCTGCAGTCAGCGTGCCTCATGACCCCCCGTGTTCGGTCCCGGCATGTGGTGTGACGGGTCGAGCCTGAAGCGTTCGGGTTCTTTCGTCCAGATCTGGCAGATGAACTCGTAGGGCGTGAGGCCGCGCAGGGTCTTGAGCCGGCGGCCGTAGTTGTAGGCATCCACGAACAGCTGCAGGTGCATCCGGAGCTCGTCGTGGCTGGCGTAATGGTAGCGCTTGACCGTGGCGTCCTTGATGGTGCGGTTCATCCGCTCGACTTGGCCATTCGTCCACGGGCAGCGCGGCTTGGTCAGGCGATGCTCGATCTTGGTCTGCTCGCAGGCCCACTCGAACGAGTGCCAGCGGTAGATGCGTGGCTCGTCGCGTTCGGCCCAATAAGCTGCCGCCTTGGCCTCGGCCTCCTCGTCCACCGGATGATTGTCGGTGAACTGGATGCCATTATCCGTTAGCACCGTGTGGATCGTGTACGGCACGGCGGCGACCAGATCGTGTAGAAAGGCTGCCGCGATCCGTTGAGTCGCCTTCTCGTGCAGTTGAACGAATGCGAACTTGCTCGTGCGATCGATGGCCACGAACAGGTGCAGCTTGCCCTGTTCCGTGCTGACCTGTGCGATGTCGATGTGAAAGTAGCCGATCGGGTAGGCCTTGAAGCGCGACCGCTTAGGCTTGTCGCCGTCCACATCCGGCAGGCGGCTGATGCCGTGACGCTGAAGGCAGCGATGCAGCGACGAACGGGTCAGATGCGGAAGGCTCGGCTGCAGCGCGTAGAGGCAGTCGTCGAGCGGCAGCAGGGTGTGCCGCCGGAAGGCGACGATGACCGCCTCGTCCTCCAGGCTGAGCACGCTGGAGCGGGGCTCCTTCGGCCCCATCCGTGCATCCGTGCTGGTCTGGCGTGAGCGCCACTTCTGCACCGTCGTGGGGCTGATGCCGTAGCGCTTGGCAGCGGCCCTCACGCTCTCTTGACGAGCTTGGATTGCCCGACGGACCGTCGCAGTCGTCGTGGCGCTGCCGTGGAGAACCTGTCCCATAGCGCGTCCCTCCATGCGGCATCAGTCGTAACACCACACAGCGGGACCACACATCTAGATCGGCGGAGAGGGCCTGGGAGGACCGCACGCCGTCCTCCTCGGCGGCGATATAGCCCTCTTTGCGCATTGGGTCAGCCTCAAGCGGCAGCCGGGAGCCGGCTGCCACACCCGGCCCTAGAGCCATTCGAGTGGGCCAGGGTGCCGTCGCGAAGACGGCCGGCGTAGGCGAGGAAACTCTCCCGCGACGCGTCTTCGCTGGTCAGGTCGAGAACCATGTCCGGCCGGTACGTCGCGACGCACGTTCAGTTGCACAGGTCATCGTGTCTCCTGGCGTGCGGGCCTTTACACGTGACGCGGTGGCGGTAGGTCTCGATCATCTCCGGAAGGTGCGTCCGACACAAGGCCTCGTCGCGCAAGTGCGATGCGAGAATGAAGATACCGCTGGATCGGAAGAGACAATGCTCAGCTCATCTAAGCTTTCGCGGCATGTGCATCTGCAAGACAAGATTGATAAGCTGTCGCCAATGAGCTCGACGCAACGCGCCGCGATAGAGCTGCACGTGATTCAGTGTCTCGGCTCTCAGTAGCCGCGAGTCAACGGCGCTAATGATGCGTTCTATTTCTCTCGTTTTAGATCTGCAGGTCGCGCATGGATGATCTTTCGCACTACGCGGCCGTCGAACGTCTGCGCGACGGACTGCCGCTGTCTTCGTGGCGCTCCCGTGTTGAACCTGCCCCATAGCGCGTCCTTCCACTCGCAGAAGGAGACTGCACCATCATACCCTGGGATCAAACATCTAGCCAAATTATGATCGCTTCAGTCGCTGCACTGGGCGGGCAGCGCTTGCCGTATCTACGGGACCAGCAGTTTGTAGCCAGTCACCGCGTGATCTGCTGCGGTGACCAGGAACACGAAGGCGAACAGCCCCGTCTCCGAAAACTTGCTAACTGGAACGCCGAGAAGCCGCTGCGGGTGTACCCACTACTCGAGGCTGTCGTCGCCCGGATCGAACTCATAGGGCACGTATGCCGGGTGTCGGTAGGATGGGCCGACCGGAACGCGAGTGTAATAGCCGTGAACGGGTTCCGCCTGAATCTGCAACCCTGCGGGCACAGCACTATAATCATAACGCCGCCTATGTGCCGCGGTCCTAAAGTCACGTGCTCTATTGCCGGCAACCAGTGGATCGCTTCCTACTATTGTTATCCGTGTGTTTCCTGAACCCTCAGCTTCGATGATGCTGAACAGTGCTGCAGCATTTGAGGGCGATAAGCGAATGCATCCGTGCGACGCCGCCCGGCCGAGCTGTCTGACGTGCCGAGTGCCATGAATCGCATGCCCGACCGATGTGAAGAAGACGGCATGAGGCATCGGTGCATTGTCGTACTTGCGAGAAAAGTAGACCCTTTCCAGTCGCAAGGCCCTGAATGATCCGTTTGGGGTTCTGTGTCCCTGCAATCCGGTTGACACTGGCCAGTGATAGAGCGGCTGCCCATCAACGGAGACAGACATCCGTTGGCTGGTTTGATCGATCCTAATGCGGACGTCGGCCACGGCAGGAAGAGAGAGCACCGCCGTCAGCAACGAGCTCGACAATGCAGCGAGCGAACGGGAGCGCATGCTAACCCCTCAGGGCCGAAACACCGAAGTCTTGATAAATTACGCGGCCGCACGCCTCAGGTTCCGGAATAGGTAGACATTGTTCAGCTCGATGGAGGCGAGGTGCCGATCCAAGCCGAGCGATCATAGCTGTTCTGGCTATGCTCGGGCGCTTGATACCGGCACTGGCGGCCAAGGCTGAGCTCGCGTGTAGATAGGGGTAGAACCGGCCCCCTCTCGGGCGGGAGTAACATCCCCAACAAACGGACGAATTTTAGTTTTAGGCGGTCTCCCGATCGGCGCCGATCAGGCCTATGTTTTCTTCTCGATTCTGCTCGCAATAACAACGTTCTACTTCTGTTTTTCCCTAGGCCCTGCTTCAAAGCCAATCCACAGCGAGTGCTTGGCGATCCGGGTCGCGCGCAAGCTCAAGGCAGCCGACGTGATCGACGTCTTGTCCGACCTGTTCATCCTGCGCGGCGTGCCCGAGCATGTTCGCTCGGACAGCACGAAGGTCGCGCTGGTCTATAAGCGCACCGGCAATATCCGAGCCTGCCAACTGCTCCTTGGCCATACCAAGCTGGAGAGCACGGTTCGCTATCTCGGCATTGAGGTTGACGACGCGCTGATCCTCTCAGAGCAGACCGAAATCTGAACCGGACGCCGCGGTGGAAATGGCCGCGGCGTGCCAGCAGGATGGTCGCCCTCCAGGGTGCCGAATGACCCCTTCCGGACCTTGCGCTGTCCCAGCAGAGAGGCCCGCTCCACTCCACTAAGCGGACAACCCAGAGGCAGCCACATCCAGAAGAGTGCTCCCTAGCAGTGGCTGTCCACGTGTTCCCTGCGAGGGACGGTAGGTTGCCGTACGGGAATGCACCGCAGCGTGAAACCCTTCTAGCTTCGTAACCGTAACAATCCCCGCACGCGCCATCCAGGCGCATGATGACGGGTCACCGGCTTGCGCGGACAGCTTTCCTGCCCAGAGACTGCGATGGGTTGTTCTGAACGACGCGGCCTGGCGAGGCTCATGCTCCGGCACCCGCAGCGCCGTGCCGCGTTCCGCCGTCTGGCCGCGGATGACCCCTACTTCCTGGAACTGTGCGAGGCCTACGAGGCGGCGTGCGCCGCGGTGGAGTTCTGGGCGAAGTCGAACGACCCAGCCGCACCAGATCGGACGTGCGAGTATCGGGTGCTCGCGGCCGAGGTCGAAAAAGACATCCTCCGCAAAGCGGAATGACCTCTTAACATGAATTTAGGCTTGCCTCGCGAATGCGGGTGAGCTTATCTGAAGTTGTAGGCAGTATCTTCCGGGTCGGTCGCATCTTGCGGAGGTTCCGATGGAAGCCGGCCCGTCGTCACCGATTGCAGCCGCTACGCTCGCGCGAGCGGATGTCGAGGAAGCGATGCGCTCCCTACTGGCAGGAAGCGCTCTCCGATTGTCCGAGCGAAACCGCCGCTTTCTGGCCTTCGTGGTCAATGAGACCCTGTCCGGGCGCGCCGAACGCATCAAGGCCTACGCCATAGGCGTGGACGTGTTCGGGCGCGGTCCGTGCTTCGATCCGAGTACGGATCCCATCGTTCGCATTGAAGCGACCCGGATAAGGACAGCACTCGCGGTGTACTATGAGGGTCCCGGCGCGGCCGACCCGTTCCGTATCGTGCTCCGCCCTGGTTCGTATATCCCCGAATTCGTGTCGGCCAAGGCCGCGCCAACGTCCGTTCGTGAACCCATGGTGGAAGCCCCGGACGCGGTTCATGCCCGGTCCGGCCAGGCCAGGATCTCACTGGTCGTCATTCACCGGACCGACCAGCGTGACCGATGCGCTATGGCAACTGGAGAGATGTTCGTGCAGGCGGTTGTCCGAGCCGCCGCCGGCCACGGGTTCCGGGTCTTCGTGATCCCGCATCCCGAGCGCAGGGCCCCTGCCCAGGCCATCCAGGACCTTCTCCGCCATTCCGAGTCGGTCTACGCCCTCGACGTTTCCGTGCATGGGATAGCCGAGGGCCGCCGCTATGCCTGGTCGCTCTCCGACCTGCGCAGCGGGGAGATCAGGGGTTCGGACTTCGTCGATCAGGTCGATGAGGATCCGCCGGTGGCCGCACGAATCAACACGAGGGCCGAGGCGGTGGCCCGCCGGGTCGCGAACGTCGTGCATTAAGTCCGGCCGAGACGCCGGCAAGCCCGCCGCCGGCTCGTAACTGTTAACTGCCCTGCCGCGCCGGAAAAGGCCTCTAGGCGCTTCCATGGGTATTCACGCCAAATCCGGTCCTACCGAGCCCCAACGAACGCTCAGAACTTGGCGAGCAAGGGCTTGGCCTCAGGCGCTGCCTTCGGTGACGCCACCCAGAGCGGGAACGAGACTTCCAGGAAGCCGATGGTGCCCTGGAAGCGGTTCTCCACCTCGACCTCGCGCAGCACTTTAACGCGGGCGGAAATCGGGATTCCGCCGAAGGGGGCCGTCAAACCGACCGTCCCTCCAACCGCCGTGACCCGGCCCTTGAACGGACCGAGCCGGGCACCGGGTCCGCTGTCGTCCGTGATCTGCTGGTAGTGCGAGGCGATGACGCCGACCGACAGCTCCTTGGTCAGGTATTTCGAGGCCGAGACGTCGACGTGGAACTCGTGGCCCGTCACGTACCGTGTCGCGGGGTTCCTGCCGTTGAGCGTGAAACCCCCAGCAGCCGAGAGTTCGATACCGATGACCGGGTCGAGGTAGGTCGCCGCGGCCGAGATGTCGCCGATGTATCGGTTGAGGGCGATGTTCGAGAGCTGCCCGGGCTCGTAGCCGCCGGCTGGGATGCTGAGCAGACCGGTCACCTTCCAGTGCCAGTTGCCGGAATGCCAGCCGAGGCTCCCCGATAGGATGGGATCGCCCGGGTTTAGACTGGCATCGCTCACCGAGGCGCCTACCGGCCGGCCCAGCGCCTGATTGACGAGGGGCCGTTGAGCAGGACGCCGGCACGCACAACCGGCTCGCCGAAGGGCATCACGAAGGCGAAGGCCAGTTCACCCCCGAGAACCTGCACCGGCGTGACCCGGAGGGCCGTCGCGAAGTTGGCCACGAGGTTGACGTTGGCGTTGGCGACGACGTTGCCGCCGAGCTGGGTGCTCCGGTTGCCGCCGAGCTTGCCGTTGTAGAAGTAGGTCGTGCTGTCGAAGTAGAGGCCCGGCGGCGGCACGATGCCGCCAAGGGGGACGGACTGCCCCTCGATGTAGAAGCTGAGGCCGCCCTCGGCAGCCTTGGCGCCCGATGAGGCGATCAACGCTCCGAGGATCAAACCGCCGACGAGGCGACGTGCACACGACCCCATGTCTCGCCTCCCCCGAACTACATCAGACGTTAGGCCTCAAGGTGGCCAGCCGGCATCCGAGAAAGGCCCGTGCCAACCGCGCCAAACCTGCGCTCTTGGCTTCCTGCCAGTCTATGGCTCGTCTGCCACAGTCGCTCCGGGATGAGCCACGGCCACGGGCCACTCCGCATTGTTACGGTTACAGCCTTGACTTCGCGGGGTTCGCCTTCCGAACCATGGGCACTCCATGGAAGATCTGCCGGCGCCGTACACGCAACGGCTTCAAGGGCTGGATTGGCGTCCGGACGGTCAATGATCCGTGTGATGCTGTGCTCCGGTCTGACGGTCAACTCGCCGGCCGTGCCTCGGGGAACTTCCAGCTTCCGTCCAGGATCTGCTGCCCGGGTCGGTACAGGCGGACCATGTAGTTCCATTTCGGCGGGGTCGGTAGGCAGTTTGTGATCTTGCCGTCACAGCCGCCGAACTGGATGTCGACCGAGCCGTCCGCGCCCTTTTTCGAGGTGATGGAGTTGAGGGTGTAGGCGCCGAGTTCGTTCCTCTCGTAGAAGCCGTTCTCGTTGTAGAGGCTGACCGACCAGAAGCCGTGTACCGGCACGTCCTTGACGATCAGCCGGTACACGGTCTTTCCGTCATTCTGCGCCGGTACGACGTTGAGGTAGGTGGCATCCTTCGGTGGATTGGCACCCCAGGCCGAGGCTGCGCCGATGAGGCGCTGGACCGGGTCGACCTGATCCTTCATGCCGAAGGCCCTGCTAGTATCCACGACCGTCGTGGCGAGCGCGAGCAGCGCCTCGCGTATCTTCTTCTGGCTCACCGGATCCCAGGCGGGCACCTCGAACTTGCCCGGGCCGCCGGGCTGCTCGACCTTGATCGCATCCTGCAGGCCATGGACTTTGGCGAGGTCGGCAGGCTCCCCGGGATCGACCAGGGTTCGCACCCCGACCAAGACGTAGCGTGTTCCGACCTTGTCCTTCGTGAGCGTGTGCGGGCCCGGCTCGTAGATGGCAGGCGGGGTGTACTGATCCTCGTCGATCACCTGCATCGACAGGAAGCGGCCGCCCGCATCGGGCAGCGTGACGGTCGCCGGACCTGCGTCGAGGTCGAAGACCGCCGCGGAGTACAGGGTGTCCCGGTTGAGCCGGATGATCGTCTGGTTGTCGATGGCCGCCGGCTCGCGTCGGTGGACGAACTGGCCGAGACCGCCATCCTTGACGATGTTGCCGAAGTAGAGGTCGCTCTCCGCCCGGACGAAGTTGTCGGGCGTGACGGGCACGGGGCTACCTTTGGCATCGGATGGTCCGGCACCCTGACCTGGGGCCGGATCCTGCGTGGGTGCGTCCCTCGCGTGGGCGGCGAAGGCGAGAGAGGCCGTGGCAAGCGCTGCAAGAACGATCCTCTTCATGGCTCTCTCCCTGTCACGCAACGGCGCGTTCAGAACGGGTTGACGTAGTTCAGGATCGCGGTTTGCCGCAGTACGACCTTCCGGATCACGTGCGCAGCCTGAACGTGCTCGGTGTAGACGGCGGCCGTGCCGCTGCTGCCCGCCGGAAGGCGGCGGGCTACCTCTGGGTCATCGAGCTTGAACCGGACGACGAAGGGAGCAGAGTGGATCTCTGATGGCGCGACCGCGAGCCCGCCGGGCTGAGCCTGTCCCGTCGCGATGGCCTGCAGCACCGCCTCGACCCGGCCGGCATGGACCTCGCCCGGGAAGGCCTTGAATGTGACCTCGACAGGTTGCCCGGGTTCGATGTAGCGCGCGTCAATCTGCGGGATCTCCGCACCCAGGATCGTCTCGGAGGTGTCGATGAAGGCCATCACTGGTGACTGCGCGGTGACCCGTGCGCCTTTCCGGAGCGCCAGGTTGGTCACGTAGCCGGCGGCCGGCGCCCGAACGGTCGTCTTGTCGAGGTTCCACTTGGCACCCTCAAGCTGCGCTTTCAGGTGGTCGACCTCGGACTGGCGCTGCTCGACGTCGAAGCCGCGGCCGGTCCCCCGGTTCTGCAACTGGGTCATCTCGGCGAGGCGTGTCTGCGCCAGCTTGAGCTGGGCATCGATGGCATCGAACTGCGACTTGTAGGGAACGGGGTCGATGCGGAACAGGACGTCTCCTTCCTTGACGGGTTTGTTCGCGGCAGCCGGTACGTCGACGACCTCGCCGGCCACGGAAGGGATGATCTGGACCGAGTTGCGGATGACTGCCGCCGGGCCCCACGGCGCCCCCCATCCCATCGGAATGAACAGCCCGACGAGCAGGGCAAGAAGCACGAGGACCGGCGAGAGCTTCCAGAACAGGTTCAGGCGGACGAAGCCGAGCCAGACGAACAGGACCAGGAGCGCGATGTAGCTGTTCAGCAGGACGATGATCATCGGACCGTCTCCCGCTTGGCTGGGACGTCGACGTAGGCCCAGATCAGGATCAGAGGCCAGAACACGAAGCCGAAGACAAGCGTGGCCCAGCTTCCGATGGCTACCGCCTGCGCCCAGGGGTGGCCGCGCTTGCGGGCAATGCGACCCGGCATGACGCCAAGGGCGACGAACGTTGCAACGAGGGTGGCGGCTACCACCAGAAGGACGGCCCAGGTGAAGATGTCGATGAGCGGCATCGTGGCGAACCTCATATGAGGGCGGAGCGGAAGGCGCGCCGAAGGCGCTCGCCGTCCTTGAGTCGCGCACGCAGATGCGGACCGATGAGTTTCGCGAAGGCGAAGGCGACCTGCCCGTACTCCTCCTCGCAGCTCTCGGCCCGCTCCTTCGGCAGGTATTGCTTGGTCAGCACGGCGCGGTAGCGCCGCTTGTCCGAGCCGTAGGCGAGGCAGGCAAGATTGTAGAAGCGCTGCCAGGACAGGCCATGCTCGTCGGAGAAGGCGCCCTTGTCGACCGGCTCGCCCTTGGCCGTCGTCGCGAAGAAGTAGGCGCTTCCCGCCACGACCATGCGCGCGTCGGCTGGCGACAGGTGAAGGAGGATCAGCGAGGCGACCTGGTCGGCGGCGTCCTCCTCGCGCCCGAGGATCGGGATGCCCAGCAGGTCGAACAGAGCATGGCCGCTCTCGTGCAGGAGGATCTGGAAAACCGGTCCCCGGATCGCCTCATGGCGGGTTACGCCGGCCGGAGATCTCTTCTCAGGGGCGGCGCGAACGATGCTGTCGATAAGCTCGTAGCAGATGGTGATGCTGCGGTTTTCCGGAGCGTACCAGGCGTTGAGCTCGCCGGCACATTCCTTCAGCCGGTAGGTCAGCCGTGTCGGCAGCCGAACGAGGCCGACGATGGCACCGACCCGCTCCAGGACACGGCGCTGCCGCATGGTGTCGTGGATCTCGCGGTAGGCCGCCTTCTTCGGAGCCTCGTAGACGACCCGGATCCGCCCTCCGTCTATTGAGCTGGTCCCCGCCTCAGCCGGCGTGGCAACGAGTGCGGTCAGCGTAAGGGCGAGGAGCCCCCCTCGCATCAGCGATGATCTCCGGTCGACGCGCAAACCTGCCCCCATGACTTGGCATCCTAAGGGCGTTCGGAGGACGCGACGGGCTCCAGCGGCGGGAGCTTCCACTGCCCTGACAGGAGCTCCGGCTTCGGCCCGTAGACACGGGCGACGAGCGAATAGGGGCCTTGCGGCGCCGGAATCCAGTTCGCCTCATGCGACGGCCCGGGCGACTGGTGTCCCAGGTAGACCGTGAGGGAGCCGTCCGGGCCGTAGACCAGGCCCTTGCTGCGGTCGCCTAGGGAGTAGCGCTTCTCCGTGTTCGCGTAGAGGCCGCGGTCCGGCAGGGTGTAGAGCGTGAGCGACCAGAAAAACCGCGCGGGCGGCAGCTGGTCCGCCGCGAAGCGCATCATCGACAGCTTGGCGCCGTTGCCGACGAAGCCGCCGTACCAAGCCTCCTCGCGAGAGTTGCCGTACAGGCCCTTGTCGGCACCCATGGCGCGCCGGATGTAGTCGTTCTCCAGGAATGCCCGGGTGCCGAACAAGGGACCGGAATCGAACGTCTTGGCCGCCTGCGCGTCGATGGCGGCCTGACCGTCGGACGCCCCGGCCTTGATGGCTTCGAGGAGCGCCGGGTCCAGCTTCGACTTGTCCCATGGCAGCCCGGGACCGATGCCGATCCGTGCGAACCGCCGCATCAGATCGACCTCGCTCGGGTCCGGCGGCTGCGCGAAGTGCAGCAGGACGTTCAGGTAGCCGATGAAGTCCTCGGAGCGGGCCTTGGAGCGGTCGTAGGCAGGGAAGTTGGCGGACGGGGCCGGTGCCGGGGGGCGAAATGCTTCGAACTCGCTCAAGGGTTGGAGACGGTAGCCGCGCTGGACCGCCCGCACGTTCGGCACATCCTCCGGTCCCACCAACGCCGTCCTGGTGAGGGTTCCGACGATCTCCGTTTCGGCGCGGAACACCTGACGGATGCCCTCGGGCACGCTCCCGTTCCAGCGTGGCCCGGCGAACAGGTAGTTGCCGGCCCCGTTGCCGGTGGTCCTGGAGCCCATGTAGGCGAAGTTGTGGGTGAAGAGGTCGAACCACTGCATCACGTAGTAGCGCTCGTCCGGCACGGCCGGGACGCTCACCACCCAGGGCTCGGCGCGCAGATCGAGCCAAGCCCAGGAATACGGGGTGTCGTTGTTCGGGGTGACGACGTCGCGGTTTTCGGGTGTGAAGGCCTGGGCGTAGTGCCGGAAGCGGCCAAAGCCGCCGACGTACTCAGAGGCTTTGTCGTCCACGACCTGCTTGTGGAACGTCTGATAGTTCTCCAGCATCGCATAGGCATAGACGTACGCCTCCTTGGCGGTGGCTCGGGCTTCGCCGACGCTTGCTTGCTGAGCCCTGACCGCACCCGAGAACAGGGTGCCGATGAGGCCAAGGATGAGGAGGCGGGAGATCATCGCGATGTCTCCTCAGGGGCCGCGACCAGCCCGATCCGTTTGTCCGCCGTCTGCACCCTCGCAGAATGCGCAGCGATCATCTCGGGGAGGATCGAGCCGAGTCCTGCGGCCAAGCGATTCCGCCTAAGCTCGCTCATAGTCTGCTCCTCCCGCATGTCATGGAATCAAAGGCAAAGCGACGCTCGGCGCGCCATCGATTACTTCAAGTCGATCATCACCTCGTCGACCGTGCCGGTGAACGGGAACGGTCCCTTGTAGGTCGCGGAGACCGCTTCGCCGGCGTCCTCTCCGATGTCGAAGGTCTCGGTGGCGCCGTAGCGCATGGGAGGCACGCGGGCGAAGCGAGCCTTCCCGACCTCCGCTCCGTCGACAAGCAGCCGGCCTGTGCCGCCTCCCCCGAAGGTCTGGTCCTCATGGGTATACTCGAACACCGCGGTCACTTTCCCGGTAGGAAGTACGTCGCTTGCAGTGATCAGATCCCGCTCTTTGCCAAAGAAGTTGTTTTCGTAATTCAGGCGGCCATCCTTGACGAAGAGCGAATACCCTGCACTCCCGCCTTGCGCGATGATCACCCCCTCCGCTCCGACGGCCGGGACATCGATCTTGGCTGTCAAGGTGTGCGAGCGCGCCTTGACGTTCGGAGCGCTACCCTCCGGAACCCGGCGGGTGCCCGCGAAAAAGGTGAAGTGCGAACGGCCCCGGGTATGGCTTGGACGATCGGCCACGACGGCGCGTTCTGCGAAACGATCGTCCAACGGATAGACCTCGTACTTCCTGGCCTCCTCGTCGAAGCGCGCCTGCATCTCCTTCAGTTTCTCGGGCTCCTTCGCCGCTCGGTCATCGGCTTGGCTGAAGTCGCGCCCAAGATCGTAGAGCTCCCAGGTATCGTTCTCGAAATCGCCCTTTTTACCGAGAAGCACCCATGGCAGCCCGTGCCGTGCCGAGGCGATCCAGCCGTCGTGGTAGATCGCGCGGTTGCCGAAGATCTCGAAATATTGGGTCGTGTGCCGGCTCGGAGCCTTGGCGTCGTCGAAGCTGTACACCATGCTCACGCCTGCGAGCGGCACTTGCCGGCTGCCGTCGACGACGTCGGGCATCGGGATGCCGACGGCCTCATAGATCGTCGGTGCCACGTCGACCATGTGGTGCCACTGGCTGCGGACCTCTCCGCGAGCCTTGAAGCGCGCCGGCCAACACATCACGAAGCCGCTTCTAGACCCGCCGAAATGGCTGGCCACCTGCTTCGTCCATTGGAAGGGCGTGTCGACCGCCCAGGCCCAGCCGACGGAGAAGTGGTTCTCGTGCAGCGGGCTGCCGATCTCGTCGATAGACTTCACCATGGTGGCGACGTCGTCCGGGAAGCCGTTCTGCGTCGCCATGTTGTTGAGCGTGCCCGTCAGGCCGCCCTCGGCGCTCGCCCCGTTGTCGCCGAGCGCGAGGATTACGAGGGTGTTGTCCGCGTTCGGGCTCCTGGCTACTGCATCCAGGATGCGGCCAAGCTGCTCGTCCGTTTGTGCGAGAAACCCGGCGAAGGCCTCCATTTGCCGGGTGTAGAGCCGCTTCTCGTCGGAGCTGCGCGAGTCCCAGGAGGGGATCTCCGCAGGCCGCGGCGTCAGCTTCGTGCCGGCCGGGATCACGCCCAGCCTTTTCTGGTTCTCGAAGGTCCGCTCGCGATAGGCGTCCCAGCCCATGTCGAACTTGCCTCGAAAGCGGTCGATGTAGGGTTTCGGGGCGTGGTGGGGCGCGTGCATGGCACCGGGAGCAACGTACATGAGCCAAGGCTTGTCCGGTGCGACCGATTGCTGTTCCCGGAGCCACGCGACGGCGTGATCCGCAAGATCCTCGTTCAGCGTATTGTCTTGCTCAGGCGTTCTCGACGGCTCGACGGGACGCGTGTTCAGGTACAGTTGCGGGTAGTATTGATTGGTCTCACCGCCCTGAAAGCCGAAGAAGTAGTCAAAACCTTTGCCCGTCGGCCAGCGGTCGAACGGGCCTGCCGCGCTCGTCTCCCAGTCGGGGGTGTCGTGCCATTTGCCGATGGCTGCCGTCGAGTAGCCCCAGCCGCGCAGGACTTGTGCGAACGATGCGTTATCAGGCCCCCAAACGCTGTTGTAGCCCGGGAAGCCAGTTGCGCCTTCCGTGATGCCGGCCATGCCGACCTGGTGGTGATTGCGGCCGCTGAGGAGCGCCGCCCGCGTCGGCGAGCACAGCGCGGCGTTGTGCATCTGGTTGTAGATCAGACCCTGCGCGGCGATTTTGTCGATGTTGGGGGTGGGAACAAGGCCTCCGAAGGCGGCTGTCCCGCCAAAGCCCAAATCGTCGATCAGGACAACCAGAACGTTAGGCGCTCCCTTGGGAGGCGTCACGGGCTGAGGAAAGCTCGACTTGGAGTCCTTGTACGTGGTGCCGATCGTGCCTTTGAAGGACGGTGTCGGCAGCGGGATCTGCATCCCTGCCGCGGGCGGCGAGGATGCCTCGGGGTTCCAGGCATCGGCCGATAAGACCGACCCAGGTGATGCGGCAGCACCGAGAAAGCCGCTTAAGATGAGAAGAGAGGCGGTACTGAGCGCTTTCTTCGTCAACATTTCCGATCCCCACGTCTCGTACGAACGTTGTGGCTCGGCACGACGGATGTGCCTCGCGTGAAGCTTCCCGTTAGTCTCGGTCGTCACCTTTCATCGATGCTGTCCGTCCTACGAACGCAGCGGAAGCCGATATGGCTGGCGGATGTGTCGACCGCCTGCGGATGGCGAGCCGCCGGCCGGTAGCGGCGGCAATAGTTCGGTGCGCAGAGGTGTGAGCCACCCTTGAGCACCCGACGTGGTATCCTGATCGCGGGCTGGTTTGCGTCGTAGCTCCCGTCCTCGCGGCCGCCCCGCGGGTTCCGCGGGATGCAACAGGCTTTCGATGCATCGGCAGGATGTCGGTCCGCGAAGAAGTCGCCCGTCCACTCCCAGACGTTACCGATCATGTCGAAGAGCCCGTAGCCGTTCGGCGGAAAGGCGGTGACCGGCGATGTACGCTCGAAGCCGTCCTCGGCCAGGTTCTGGTGGGGGAAGGCACCCTGCCAGGTGTTGGCCATGTGCCGGCCGCCGGGTGCGAGGGTGTCGCCCCAGGCGAACTCAGCCTCATCCAGGCCTCCACGGGCGGCGTATTCCCATTCGGCTTCGGTGGGCATTCCCTTGCCCGCCCAGGCTGCGTACGCCTCGGCATCGGCGCAAGCGACGTGAACGACCGGATGTTCGTCGAGGCCTGCTATCGAGGAACCCGGCCCGTACGGCTTGCGCCAGTGCACCCCGAACCTGAACCTCCACCACGAGCCCCAGTCCCTCAGGTCGGCCTCGCCTTTCGGTGGCTTGAAGACGAGCGAGCCGGCCTGCAGCATGTGCGGCAGCGCGTCCGGGTAGTCCTTCGCGTCCGGCCGCTGCTCCGCCACCGTCACGTGACCCGTGGCCCGGACGAAGGCTCGGAACTCCGCGTTCGTGACCGGGGTGCGGTCGATCCAGAACCCGTCGACGCGCACGCGATGGACGGGCGCCTCTTCGGGATAGTGCCGGTTCGATCCCATCCGGAAGGTGCCAGCTGGCACGTAGACCATGCCGGAATCCGCATCTGGCGCGAGGATCGGTCGTTCGAGGGTAGGCGCGTCCGGCATGGATTGCTTATCGGCAACGTGGAACGGCCGCAGCCGGCCTCTGGCTGAAATCCGGCTTACCGTTCCGTCACTCCGCAGGTGCGGGTGGCACGACGCCGGTGACTTGCGCCGAGGGTTCCGCGCTGATCCAGTGGTAGAGCATCCCGCCGAGCACCCCGCCGAGGATCGGCGCGACCCAGAACAGCCAGAGCTGCGCAATGGCCCCGCCGCCCGCAAACAGGGCCGGCCCGGTGCTCCGTGCTGGGTTGACCGAGAGGTTCGTGACCGGAATGCCGACGAGGTGGACGAGCGTGAGGCAGAGCCCGATGGCCAACGGCGCGAAGCCGACTGGCGCCTTACCGTGGGTCGCTCCCATGATGACGAACAGGAACATCATCGTGAGCACCACCTCGGCTAGGAGGCACGAGAACAGTCCATACTGCCCCGGCGAGTGCTCGCCGTAGCCGTTGGCAGCGAAGCCTTTGGCGACATCGAACCCGGGTGATCCGCTGGCGATGGCATAGAGCAGCGCCGCGGCGACCACGCCGCCGATGACCTGCGAGATCACGTAAGGGGGGATGTCGCGTGTCGGGAAGCGTCCCCCTGCGGCGAGGCCGAAGGTGACCGCCGGGTTGAGATGACAGCCTGAGATGTGGCCGATGGCGTAGGCCATGGTGACCACGGTCAGGCCGAAGGCGGCGGAGACCCCGAGCAGCCCGATGCCGACCTCAGGGAAGCCGGCGGCGATAACGGCGCTGCCGCAGCCCGCGAAGGTGAGCCAGAACGTGCCGATGGCCTCTGCCGCGCACTTGCGGATGTCCATGGAAGCCTCCTCAGCTCCGCGGATCGGGGACGCGCAGGCTCGACTGCTTCGCCGGGATCCTGACTTCGGCAAATCCTCGGCCGGCATGAGGCCGGAAGTCATCATTGTTACTGTTACAGCGATGACACTTCCCGGACGCGGCGCTCTAGTCCACAGGCCCCATCGCGCCTCACGACGAGCCGCGAACGGTGGTGGGAGCGCCGGCGCGACCACTTACTCGGCCTGCCCCGGCTGACGCTGGAGTGTACGGGATGCGACGCATGAGATTGGTGGCGTTCACCGCCTTGCTCTTCGGAGCCTGGCTCAGCCTGGGCTCAGTGGAGAAGGGGACGGATCGGTGTCGGCGTGGCTGAGGCGGCCGGCGGCTGCGGCATCGGCTTCCACCGTGGTCCGTACGGCGGGTGCCGGCGGAACGTCTACGGCGGATACTATGGCGGCCCAGCCTACTATGGCGGGCGGGCGGTCTACGGCTACCGCCGCGGCGGGGTCTATGGGTATCGTGGCGGCCGGGTCTACGGTGCGCGAGGCGCCTACGGTCGACGCGTCAGCGTCTACAGAGGCGGCGGCTTTCATGGCGGCCGAGGCTTCCACGGTGGTGGTCGCTTCCGCCGGTAAGTACTGAGCTTCAAGGCGCCCAGGCATTCGCGTCCTCTAGCCGTTCGTTGCTCCGTGGTCCCCGAAACCAGTCGAGGCAGTCCAGCACTGCCTAGGTCTGGAGCAGCCGGTCGCGGCGGCAGCCCAAGTCGGTGTGCCGTATAACCGCCTCCACCATTCGGGCGGCTGCAGCGTTCATCGACACGAAGGTGCTGGCGATCCCCGCTAAAGCGTCTCGGACTGTGAAGCCTCGTCCCGCCAGGGCGATGGGGGGCCAGCCGCTAGACGAGACCGTCTCTTCTCGGGTCGGAAGCCACCTCTTCCTACTCGCTTGATTGCCCCGAGCTGGTCCAAATGCCCCAGGTCCGCCGAGGCCGTGTCCCGTCAGGTGTCATCACCCTACTCGGTCAGGAACTCGGCTACATAGTGCATGACATTGTCCAAGGATTGCGCAACGCGGAGGCAGCCGAGCTATTTCCTACGGCTTCGATCTCTGCGGGAGCTGAACTTGGCGCCATGCGCATCGAAGTAGGCTCCTGCACCAAGAGCAGACTTTCCGCTGCTCCTAGGCGAATGTCAGCTGCTGGCGGATTTCGTTGAAAAACTCGGGATCGGCTCGAAGCAGCACCGCCAGCCGCGTTTTCGGGAGAAGATCCTGCTCCTGAATTGCTTAGGATACGCGGTTATCGTCGCATCGCATCACTGATAATAGACAAATATTCTACGGCGACCTGTGCTGGGCGACGCTTGGCGCACGGTCCCGGAGTTTTTCAACATCGGGTAATGGGCGGCAGCTCTTCTGCGGAAGTCGATAGGATCGGCTCCGCTGCCGGAAGAGGAGGCTGATTATGGAGTATTTCGCTGGCCTAGATGTCTCGATGGAGGAGACGCACGTCTGCGTGGTCGACCGCGACGGAGTAGTTACCCATCAGGCGAAGGTGGCCTCTACGCCTGCCGACATCGCGCAGGAACTCGCGAAGGCGCCTGCCTGCCGTCGGGCTGTGTTCGAGACAGGCCGGATGGCTCCAATGCTGTTCCACGGCTTGGCCGACCATGGTGTGCCGGTCGTCTGCGTCGAGAGCCGGCAGGCTTACCAAGCCTTGAAGTCGCTTACGACGCACAAGACCGACCGGAACGATGCGCGCGGTCTGGCTCATCTGGCACGAACAGGCTTCTTCAAGCCGGTGCACGTGAAGTCGCTGCCGGCACACGCCGTGAGGTCGTTGATCATCGCGCGCAAGAAGCTGGTCGGCCAGCGGGTCACGCTGGAGAACCAGATCCGCGGTCTTGCCGTCGTGTTCGGGGTGCGGCTACCGCGGGCGCTCAGCCCTGCGTTCATCGAGCAGGCTCTGCGTTCGAGCGAGGGGATCGCTGGACTGTCCGCCGCCATGCGCGGCCTGATCGGAGCACGAGCTGCCGTGCTGGCAGCTGTCGCCGCCATCGATGCAGATATCAAGCGGATGGTCCGAGCCTCAGATGCCTGCCGGCGGTTGATGACGATCCCGGGCGTCGGTCAACTCACCGCGCTCGCTTTCACGGCAGCCGTCGATGATCCTGAGCGCTTCAGGCGCTCCCGCGACGTCGGTCCGTATCTTGGCCTTGTTCCGCGACGCTACCAATCGGGCGAGGTCGACTACACCGGTAGCATCTCGAAGTGCGGCGACCGGCGGGTCAGAACGCTGCTGTACGAAGCCGCCAACGTGATGCTGACGCGCTGCAGGCAGCCCCTGAAGCTGAAGGCTTGGGCTCTGGCCATCGCGAAGCGCTCTACGATGCGCAAGGCCCGCATCGCTCTCGCGCGCCGGCTAGCGATCATCATGCACGCGATGCTGCGGCAGGGCACCGAGTTCCGACCTGCGTAGCGGCTGACATCACCGGACAGGAGGCCGAACCGAGCTCCCGAGCGGGAGCGACGCCCGAGGAAGGGAGCAGAAGATGGCGCCGATTCTGTAGCATGCGGCCTTGCGCCGACTGCGCTTTCAACCGAGCCGCTTTGCACCCAGCTGACCCCATCAAGTGCCGCACGAGCACGTAGAGAACGCAGGCACCCGAAAGCGTCGAACGCTCTGGATTGAGCTGCCGCCCATTGACTCATTAGAGAACAAAATCGGCGCGAAGCGGACATGGACGAGGCTCCTGCCCAGGGGGGTGCCAGCCGGAACCGGTATCGGGCATGAAACGCCCAGCTTCCGAAGATGACCTGACCGGTATTTTGGACCGAGCCAAGTGAGCGACTGTCTTGCTGGTCAAGCGGGTTGCCATGGCGTTCCGTCTCTCAGGATGGCGTTGAGGATGGTGATCAGCTTCCGAGCGGTGGCAATCAGGGCAACGAGCTTGGGCTTACCGGCTGCGATGAGCCGGTCGCGGAAGGTTTTCAGCGCGGCATTGTGACGGCTGGCCACCATGGCCCCCATGAACAGCGCCGTGCGAACAGGTGCGCGGCCGCCTGCAATGAAGCTCCTCCCTCGCCACTGACCGGATTGCCGCGTCCAAGGGGCCAAGCCGACCAGCGCGGCGACTTGCTTCCGGTTGAGGCTTCCAAGCTCAGGCAGCTCCGCGATCAGGGTTCGTGCGATCGTCGGTCCAACACCAGGAACGGAGGTCAGGAGGGTCTCCTTCCTGCGCCATTCAAGCGACCGGTCTACCTCTGCATCGATCGAGCGGTCGATCACACTCTGCTCCTGCTCCAACGCCTCTATGACGCGCCGGACGCTGTCTCGAATGCACGGTGGAGCTTGGCTCGCTCGCTGCCGCTCGGACGCGATCAGTCCTACGATCTGACGGCGTCTTGTGACGAGATCAGCCAAGGCCTGAGTCTCGGCATCGGCCCGAGCGCGAACGGGTGGGTTGGTGGCCGCCGCGAACCGGGCGATCACGGTGGCGTCGATGCGGTCGGTCTTGGCGCGTTGGCCCAAGGCGTGAGCGAAAGCACGGACCTGTGCTGGGTTCACGATCACGGCTGGTAGCCTCCAGGTGGTGAGAGCACGTGCCACCATGGCTTCCAAACCGCCGGTTGCCTCCAGGACGACGAGCTTCGGCTTCAGGGGCCGGAGGCGTTCGCACAGCTGCTCCACACCCTCTGTCGTACGGTCAACGGCGAAGTTCGCTCCAGAGGGATGAACGTGAATATCGAGGCGGTCTCGGGCGACATCGATCCCGACAACAGGAGCGTCCATCTGATCCCATCCTTGCGCAAGCGGGCTTCGCGTTGAGCGGCCCAAGCGACTGTTCGGGTTCGATGGAACGGCGGGCGAGGACCCTGGCTCACTTGCGGGCTTGGTGGCCCCAGAGGCTAACGGTCTCTCACCCGCCACCGCGCCGAAGAGCATACCCGGCGAAGGTGGGATCAAGTTACAAGAGGCTACTGCATGGCCGCTGCCATGGGTAGCCGGAAGGCCAGATCGGGGAAGCTGACGGGCGCGGGCGGCCGGTAGCCTAGGGACGAGTGCGGCCGGACCCGGTTGTAGGTGTTCTGCCAGAGGGCGATCACGGCTTGGGCTTCCTTGAGCGAGTAAAAAATCTCTTGGCGCAGGCACTCGTCGCGCAGCTCTGCTCGGAGATCTCCGCCTCCTTGCAGGCCAGGGCCAAACTCTTACCCTGCACCATCTGAACCTCGATCTGCCGCAGCTTCAGAACGACCTGCTCCGCGCTCGTCTTCTGTCCTCGCCGCATGTCCGACTCCTTCGGTCCTGGCTGATCCTCTCAATCAGCCCGGTCCAAAGCCAGCCGGTCAGGTCAAGCCCGCTGCCTACCATCCGGACCTCTATCCGTTCTAGCGGACGAGGTCCGACGCCGGGCGCCTGCTCCCCCGAGACCCCTTGCGACCCGTCGCGGACTCCTCGCGACCGCCTCGGCGAATTGCGCTCCCTGCCCTGGGCGCCCTTGCCAACGCAGAAGGCCGGAACACGAGCAGGTCTTCTGATTCCAAGTCACGCATACCTCAGGTGATCTGCCTACGACGCAACCGCCCTGCGACCGATCAATGTCCACGCACCGACGGCAAGCGCCGCGTCGAGAATGGCAAACGTCACCAGCAGGTGAGGAAACAGGCCGGAAGCGGCCAGAGGTAAGAGAACCGCTGGAACGAACGTGAGTCGGTTGACCACCGTCGCGGCCACGAACTGCCGCGCGCCCGAACGACCCCCGAACAGGTAGAGCCAGCCGATGACGGCAACCGCCATCCCCATGGCGCGGATGAGCCCCTGCTCATCTCCCACGAAAGCCCGATCCCGGAACAGAGCCTGCGTCGCACCGGGCCAGGCGATGAGCAACGCACCAGCCGCGAGGTACATCAGGCCGCTGCCGGCCGTGTACTTGGACATGGTCGACGCGTTGCGTGGGGTCGCGAGAAGCTCCTGGATGAGTGACATGCCGTGCTCCGTTCCTGGTGAAAAGTACCTCTCGCTCGGGCTCAGTCGGACCTGACCGGAACGTCGTTCAAGGCCGCGCCGTCAGGACGAAGCCGGTCGTCGGGCTCCCGGCTCAGGTCCGCGACGGCCACCAGACCGTCGCTGACGTAGCGGTTCACCTTGCCGACGGTCAGCCACTCGCCGGGCCGGTGGTAGCGCACTGGTCCGATTACACCGTGCTCCGTCAGCTCCTGGACCAGGAACGCGCGCTCCGCATCGGTGTCGACGTCGGTCGCGTGGGTGATCTGGAAGCTGAGGTGCGTCAGGGAGAGACCGACATCCTTGGTCGCGGCGCCGACCCACATGGCGCGCTCGGAGGCGGCCGGTCGGCTCGACGCGAGCCAGAAGGCCGCGGTGTCGAGGGTCTCCTCGGCGCGCTCCATCGAGAGGCCCCAGAAGCGAACGTGGTGGCGTCTGCGCGGGCTGTCGTCGATGCAGCGCTGGAAGCCGACATCCTGCCCCCGGTCGAACAGGTAGAGCGTGCTGAAGGGGGCGCTCGGATAGGGCCGGTTCAGCACGAAGGCACATGCCATCCGCCACGAACTGCCGAGGCCGAGCGGATCCGCCTGGGTCCAGCCCGCGAGGGCGAAGACGCGGCGCAATTCGCCGATGGTGCCGGTCAGGATCAGGTTCACAGGGTCGCCGGGCAGGCCATCGGCGGTCAGCGTGTACGCGGGGACCCGACCCCGATTAAGGATGTGCGCCCCGAGCCTGATCGCCCGCGGCAGGATCAGGTAGGCGGCCGCCGCGTAGGTGGACGCGAGCGCCAGGACGAGGGGCAAACGCCGGTCGGCGACGTCGTAGAACAGCACCAGGATCAGCCAAACCGTCACCAGGCCGAGGACCGCGACCAGCATGCGTTGCCCAAGCAGCTTCAGACGCCTCACAGGGCAAGTCCTCACTTCGACTCCTACTTTCGGCCGCCTGGACCCTCTGCCGGGCTCACCCGGGGCGCGCCCGGCTTGATCCTGTCCGACCCTGACGAGGAGGCCCCGTCACGCGGTACGCCGCACGTGTGAACGCCGAACCGGATCCGATCGGGAGCGTGGAGGTCCCGCCTCCGGCCGGCGATGCCGCAAACGGGGCATCGATGACAGTTCAGCCCAGTTCGAAAGGAAAGATCACCTTCCAGTCCTTCTTCATGTCCATGACCGCCCAGTTGTTGACTGCGGCGGCGTCCAAAGCCTTGTCGAGACGACCGAAGGCCGTATTCCGATCGTAGGCGTATTCGCGCTCGGCGTCCGTGTGATGGACGATCAGACCCAGTCGCACGCCGCCGCTCATCGTCGTCCACTGCAGCATCTCAAGATCGCCGTCGGAGTTGCCGAACGCGGCAATCGGTCGTCGACCGATGTACTCGTTGATGCCGACGGGCTTCCCAGCCTTGTCATCGATGAAGTTCATCTGCGCCAGGCGGAACAGCTCGGGACGCCCGTCGCGCAACTCGAACCGCGTCTTGATCGAAGACCCCACGACCTGCTCGGGCGGGACCCCGTAGACGCGGCTGGTCCAGGGACGCATGAACTCGACGCCACCGCCGGAGACGATGAACGTCTTGAACCCGTTCTCGCGCAGGTAGCCGAGCAACTCGATCATCGGCTGGTAGACCAACTCGATATAAGGGCGCTTGAAGCGCGGGTGCCGGGCGGTTGCCAACCACTGCGAGACGATGGTGGCAAATTCCGCGCTCGTCATGCCGGCATGGGTCACCATGACCAGCTCCATCATGCCGCGCTCGCCGGACGCGGCCAGGGCTGCCATGTCACCGTCGAGCACAGCCTGGAACGGCTGCTTGTTCTTCCACTCGGGGTGCATGGGCGCCATCAACTTCACGCGGTCGAGCGCGAAGGCGAGCTGGACGTACATCGGGTGTTCCGTCCACAGGGTGCCGTCGTTGTCGAACACCGCGATCCGCTCGGCCGGCTCGACGTAATCGGATCCGCCCTTCTGTGTGACGCGGCCGACGAAGTCTGTGATCGCCTGCTTCGATGCAGACTCGTTCCAGGAGGCCAAGGAAGTGGCAGAAGACGTCGGAGCCTGAGCCAACGCTGGCAGGATCGATCCGGCAAGGACCGGAAGCCCGGCCAGTGCCGTGAGCGCGGTTCGACGGTTGAGATGGCCTGAGGTAAGGGGCGTCTTCATGTTCCGCACTCCCGGAGCTGCACGACGACGCGGCTAATTGCTCGACGGAGGGCTCCGGAGCTTCTCCAGCGCCTGGTCGATCGAGAAGCTGCCGGGGCGCTGACGCGGCGGGAACTGCTGGAAGCTTCCCAGATGTTGCGCGACCAGCGCCTGGGCCGGAACAAGCACGAAGGCGTGCTCGATGAACCAGCGCACGTAGTCGCCCGACTCGTGCTGGGCACGCTCGAAAGGATCGGAGCGCAGGTTGAACAGCATCGGCAGGCGCAGCTGCACCATCGGCTGAGCCCAGACATCGAAGCCTTGCGCCTTCTGTTCCAGAAACACCGCCTTCCACTGGTCGTAGCGGAGGCCAGCCAGGTTGCCGTCGTCCGTCCAGTAGAAGAACTCCCGGCGCTTGTCCGGGCCGCTGCGGGCGAGAAGGTCGCGCTGATCGTAACCGTCGAGGTGCACCTTGAAGGTCTTGCCGGCCGCCTCGTAGCCCGTCAGGAGCTTGTCCTTGATCTCGGGCTCGCCGGCCGCAGCGACCAGCGTCGTCGCCCAGTCCTCGGCCGAGACGAGCTCGTTGATCTCGGTGCGTGCCGGCACGAGCCCGGGCCAGCGTACCATTGCCGGCACGCGATAGCCGCCCTCCCAGTTGGTGTTCTTCTCGCCGCGGAACGGGGTGGTGCCCCCATCCGGCCAGGTGAATGTCTCGGCACCGTTGTCGGTGGTGTAGATCACGATGGTGTTGTCGGCGATGCCAAGGTCATCGAGCTTCTTGAGAAGCTGGCCGACCTGTCCATCGTGCTCGACCATGCCATCCGGGTAGATGCCGAGCCCGGTCTTGCCTTCCGCCTCGGCCTTGAGCCGGGTCCAGATGTGCATGCGGCTAGAGTTGAACCAAGCGAAGAACGGCTTCTTGTCCCGGTTCGCCCGGTCAATGAAGTCGGTCGTGGCCGCCAGGAATTCCGCGTCGATGGTCTCCATGCGCTTCTTGGTGAGCGGCCCCGTGTCCTCGCAGGTCTGCTTGCCCCAGGGGCCGAAGCGCGGGTCCTCGCCCGGGGTATCGCTCGCGGTGGCGGCGCACTTCAGGACCCCGCGAGGACCGAACTGCGCCCGGAAGGCGGGGTTCTTCGGGTAGTCCGCGTGCTCCGGCTCGTCCTCCGCATTCAGATGGTAGAGGTTGCCAAAGAACACGTCGAAGCCATGGACCGTCGGCAGGAACTCGTTGCGGTCGCCGAGATGGTTCTTGCCGAACTGACCGGTCGCGTAACCCTGTGGCTTCAGCAGTTCGGCGATGGTCGGGTCCTTCTCCGAAAGACCTTCCTTGGCCCCTGGCAGGCCCACCTTGAGGAGGCCGGTTCGCAGCGGGCTCTGGCCGGTGATGAAGGCTGAACGGCCGGCCGTGCAGGATTGCTGGCCGTAGTAATCCGTGAAGAGCGCACCCTCGTTGGCGATCCGGTCGATGTTGGGGGTGCGGTACTGCATCATGCCGCGGTTGTAGGCGCTGATGTTCCAGTAGCCGATGTCGTCGCCCATGATGACCAGGATGTTGGGCTTTCGTGGCTGCGCGACCGCGGGCGCAACGGTGACCGTCGCGACCAGGGTCGATGCCAGCAGTCCGAGCCATCCGCGGCGGTGCATGCCCATGATAAGCTTCCCTGATCTGGCCAACGAATGGGTCGTGAAGCGGCATCTGGTGGCGCAGAATCCGCGGCATGGACGGATCGAACTTGCGGGACATCGGCATGCCCGCTGGTCCCGCGGCCCTCGCATTGCTCAGGTGCGGTCGCCGATGGCGGCGACCGCTGAAGTTTAGCCTCGGACTCTATTCGCCGGCGTGGCTGGAGACTTTCGCCTTTTTGACCTGCTCCAGAACCTGGCTGAGGTTGTAGCTGGCCGGGTCCTGCATGGGCGGATACGCCTGATAGGATTCGAGCTCCCTCAGCCACAGAGCTTGACCGATGGGCAGGATGTTCCAGTCGTAGAGATAGGCCGTGCTGGGCGCGGCAAGCGCGCCGCCCATCGCCAAGAGCGACTTGTTGTCGACCACCGTGATCTCGAACGGATCGCGCTTGATGTTGGCGATCTGTGTCCAGTGGAAGGTCTGGGGGCCTAGCAGGCCGCCCGTTGCATCGGCACCCGCCATGGCGAAGTAGAGCTTCCAGTTCTTGTACCGCACCGCCGACGGGACAGGCCCGGTGTAGTAGAAGAACGTGTCCCGGCCCGACTTCGCCTTGCCTTCGAGGAAGTCTCGTTGATCGACTCCGTCGAGGGTGGTCTTGGCGATGCCGGGATAGCTGCCGCTCTCGATCCGCTTCTTCAGCCCGTCGCCCTTCTCGCCACCGGCGATGTTGACCAGCGTCGGCACCCAGTCGAGCGACGCCATGATCTCCGTCTTCACCGTTCCCGGCGCGATGTGACCCGGCCAACGCACGACGAGAGGTGCTCGCATGCCGCCTTCCCAGGTGGTCAGCTTGCCGCCCTTGAAGGGAGTCGTGCCGCCGTCCGGGAAGGTGATGACCTCCGCCCCGTTATCCGTCGTGAAGACGACGATGGTGTTGTCGAGCTGGCCCATATCCTCGAGCTTCTTCAGGACCGTGCCGATGTTGTCGTCGAGCTGCTTCATGCCGACTTCGTTGATGCCCCAGTCCTTTCCACCCTTCTCCCCTAGCATCGCCTCGTACTTTGGCGACAGCATCGTGGTGATGTGCATCCGGGCCGGGTTGTACCAGGCGAAGAACGGCTTGTTGGTCTTCTTCGGATCGTTGCGGTCGAGGAAGTCGACGACCTTAGCTGAGATTTCCTCGTCGACTGTTCGCGACCGGTCGAGCGTCAGCGGCCCTTCGTCCTTGCAGGTCTGGTTAGCCGCGGTGCCGTCGGAGGATGTGCAGGCGATCATCGGGCGCGGCGGCATCAGGCACAGGGTCGTCTTTTGGTCGACCGCGCCTGGCACGTCGGACAGGCCGGGGACCGGCGTGTTCCTGCAGGGCGGCGCGATGGTCTGCTCGGACGCGCTCTTGTTGATGTCGGGGAAGCTCACGCCCTGCATGGCGTCGAGGTGGTAGAGATAGCCCCAGAACTCCTGGAAGCCGTGCGCGGTGGGCAGTGCGTCGGTGTGGTCGCCCAGATGGTTCTTGCCGAACTCGCCGGTGTTGTAGCCGAGGTCGCGCAGGAACTTGGCGAGTGCCGGCGTGCCCGGGCGCAGGTAGGACGGGCTTCCGGGAAGCTGGGGCGGGATCATGCCGGTGCGCAGGGGATGCATGCCGGTGAAGAAGGCGTTCCGGCCGGCCGTGCAGCTCTGCTCGGCATAGTAGTCCGTGAACATCGCGCCTTCACGGCCTATGCGGTCGATATTCGGTGTGTCGCCGACCATCAGGCCGCGGTGATAGATGCTGGGCTGCATCCAGCCGATGTCGTCGCCCATGATGAACAGGATGTTGGGCTTCGATGACGGCTGCTGCGGCGCCTGCGAGCGCGCGGGCGTCAGGGCGGTCGCGGCCAGCAGGACGCCGCCGGTGAGCGCCGCGCAGGTCCGCCGGAACGCCGGGCGAGCGGCCTTGTGCGGCTCTCCCGTGCTGACGCGCGTTTTGCATGGGCCCCCAGCTTCGGCGGCCAGGGGCGCCGATGGATCCTTGGATCGAGTGGGCCGCGAAGGCGCGTGGGTGTCGCCATAGCTCATGGTCAGTTCCTCTCCCTGATGATGGTCCGGAAGCCCACGTGACTCATCGATGTGTCGACAGGCTGGGGGTGGCGGGCGGCGGGGCGGTAGCGCCGGCAGTAGTTCGGCGCGCAGAGATGCGAGCCGCCCTTCACCACCTTGCGCGGGATCAGGCTCTGCGGATCACGAGGGTCAAGGCTGTCCGCCTCCCGTCCGCCGCGCGGGTTCTGGGGGATGCAGCAGGCCTTCGGGGCGTCGGCCTGATGCCGCTGCGCGAACCAGTCCGCCGTCCACTCCCAGACGTTGCCGATCATGTCGAGGAGGCCGTAGCCGTTCGGCGGGAAGGCGCCCACCGGAGTCGTCCGCCGGAAAGAGCCATCGGCGGTGTTCAGGTAGGGAAAGTCGCCCTGCCAGGTGTTAGCCATCAGGCGGCCGCTTGGCGTGAACTCTTCACCCCAGGCGAACTCCGCCCCGTCGAGGCCGCCACGCGCGGCGAACTCCCACTCGGCCTCGGTCGGCAACGCCTTACCGGCCCAAGCTGCGTAGGCCTCGGCATCGGCGTAGGCGACGTGCACCACCGGGTGCTCGTCGAGGCCCTTGATCGAGCTGCCCGGGCCATAGGGATGGCGCCAGTCCGCCCCTTTCAGGAACCGCCACCACTGGCTGCAATGACGCAGGTCGACGGGCCCGCGTGGCGGCACGAAGACGAGCGACCCAGCAAACAGCAGATGCGGCAGCGCGCCGGGATAGTCCTTCGGATCCGGCGGAATCTCGGCGACGGTGCGGTAGCCTGTGGCGTGAACGAAGCGCCGGAACTGCCGATTCGTGACCGGGCTCTGGTCCATCCAGAAGCCATCCACGGTGACCCGATGAACCGGGGCTTCCTCGGGATAGTGCCGGTCGGAGCCCATACGAAAGGTCCCACCGGGGATCCAGCGCATGCCGGGGCGATCGGCGGGCTTTGGCGCGAGAACGGCATCACCGACGAGCCCGGACGTCATGGTTCGATCCCTCTGGGTTCAATCCTTCGCGCGCTCTGCAGCTTCAGTCGGTGGCCGTTCACCGGTGCAGCATGGGCACCCTTGGCAAAGCGCAAGCAGGTCAGCGGCAAGACCGACGGCGATCAGGACGTTCCTCAGCCAATCGCCGCGCGAGGCGGTTGCCCTGCACCCTGCGCGGGGCTGCGCAGGTCACGAAGCAGCATCACAATGGGGGACCCGCGGAACCGTGCTTGATCAATAGGGACACCTCCCTGCATTTTGGTGAAAGGGCCATGATTTTTTCGGTCAATGCCTTGATGATATAGGGCAAGTCCCCTGGTTATGCTGAATGAGGCCCTTGAGAAGCTTGGCGGCCGCTTATGGCCGGTGTCCCGCGCGCCAGGCGCTCGGGCTGTCCCCGGACCAGTGCTGGAAGGCTCGCGTGAAGGCACTGGCCTCGGAAAAGCCGAGCGCCGTCGCGATTTGCACGAATGGGATGTCGGTGTGCTCGATCAACAGGCGGGCGATCTCGAAACGCCCCTGGTGCGCCACGGCGCGGAACGTCGTTCCTTCCGCCTCCAGGCGCCGGCTCAGGGTCCGCCGGTGCATAGAGAGAAGTCCTGCGATCCTCTCTGCGGAGCCGCCGCCGTGCATCAGCTCGGTTCGGAGCAATTGCCGGAGCCGCGTCGTGAAGTCGAGGGCGGACCTGCGCGTTTCAACCCGCAACCTGTCCTGTAAGGCTCGCCGGACCACGGGGTCCGCACCCGGGATCGGCTGTTCGAGCTGAGAGGCCGGGAAGACCAGGGCCGCCGCTTCGCGACTGAACCGGACGGGTGCCCCGAAAACGTGGCGGTAGGTCAGCTCATCCGCCGGCACCGCGCGCGGCAGGAGCACCTCGTCGGGAGACCAGTCCGGGCCACACAGTGCCCGCAGCACGTTGGTGCCCGCCGCGGCGGCGGCATCGGCAATCTGGTCGGCGCAGCGCGTGCCGGGCTCGTAGACCACGCAGTTCCACACGGCCGTACCGTCCTTGGCGGTCAGAGCGGTTGTGGCGCCAACGCAATGCATCTCGGCATGCCGGATGAGGCTGCGCAGGGCGTCACCGACGGTCTCGGAGTGCAGCAACAGGGATCCGATCAGCCCGAGAGAGGTCAGGCGCACTCTCTCGCCCAGGAGCAGCCCGAAATGCGGGCAGCCCGTGCAGGCCCCGGTGCGGGCGATGAGCTCGCAGAACGCCCCCAGCGGGAGGATCGCGTTCGGGTCGGCCAACATGGCGGGGCCCAGACCTGTAGCCTGGATGGGGGGAGTGGGATCGGCACCGAGGTCCCGCAACAGGTGAGCGTCTTCCTGTGCAAGAGCCGATTGGATGGAGCCCGAGGTGCCGTCGGGCAGGCTGGTTGGATGGAGGCCAAGATCCCTGGCTGGAAGGCAGTCCCTTCGGCGTAAGGTCGAGGTGTGCGTCACGGAATACGGCTGGGGCTCCATGGGCGCAATCCGAACGATCAGGTCAGTATCCGTATCCGCGGTGTTCGCTAGGGAGCCGAACGAGCCTCCCAGCAGCCCGTGTGCCTCTCCATCGGTTCACATCTGCAGGCACGTCAGCAGGGCGACGTAGCTCGGCGATCCGCCGAGGCCCGCCTCCCGGACGCATTCGTCCCGCTGTCGCGCGTCGAAGCCGGCCCATTGCTGGCCGAGCTGCGTGCGGGCCTGCGTCTCGTCCTTGATGCAATTCCGATCCGTGTTTCCGGCGTTGCCCTGCAGGGTTGGGGCCGCTCGGCAGGTTGCCTCGATGTCATAGCGCGGAATTTCGCCGCCCCAGGTGGCCGAGGTGGTCAGCAGGATGAGCGCGAGGCTGGCGTAGCGGACCATCGGGTAAGTCCTGATGCAGGCAGCCAGTCATGTTGGCCGCATAGGCAACGGGCGCTGACGCCGTTCGCAGGCTCAGCGCACTGGAAGCAGGTGGAGCGCACGGCAACGCGCCCGCGGCAAATCCGAGGGCCCCCGTACGATTCAGGTGAGCTCGGCAGCATCACGGTACGGCTGCAGGGAGATCCTGCTTGATCCTATGGGACAAACGCCGCCTTATTAATCGCACTAATCGACCCTACTTGGATGCGGGCTGCTGCCTCTAGCTCTCTCGACGTTAGGCGCAGGGGACTGCCGTGAGTGCATCAACGAGCCGGATCGAGGGACAATCTTGCAACACCACCGCATGAGGTGCGCGCCTGTGCAAAATTGATGCTTGTAATTTATTGGCGCTTCGGGGAGCTTGAATGTAACAGCCTGACTTTTGGGGGGCGCGCTCATGCTGAAATCTTGGCGACCCCTTTGCTTTGCGCTTTTGAGCGCTGCGGCGTTGCAGGCCACGCCGGATGCACAGGCGGCTGAATATGCGCAAGGCATCTACGTGCTGGGCAATCGCGGCCCTCTCGCGGGCGTGACGCCGCCGCCCGGCTTCTACTTCGAGAGCGAGACCTACTACTATTCGGGCAACCTCGGCGGGGGGCGTGTCTTCCAGGGCGGTGGCGTTGTAGCCGCGAACGTCAAGATCGACTTCAGCGCGAACTTCGCGACGCCGATCTGGGTCACGCCAGTCGAGATCCTGGGCGGCAATCTCGGGTTTTCCATCACCATTCCGTTCGGCACGCCCAACGTGAGCGCCGGGGCGGTTCTCTCCTCACCGCGCATCGACCGCATCATCGCCGGTCGCGAGCGAGACGCCATCTTCAACGTCGGAGACATCTATCTCGCCTCGTTCGTAGGCTGGCACTCCGCGAACTTCCATTGGAGTACGACGTTGCTGGGTGTCGTGCCGTCCGGCTCCTTTGAGAACGGCCAGCTCTCCAACATCGCGCTCAACCGCCCGGCGATCGACTTCAGCGGTGCGCTCACCTACCTCGATCCGGTGCTCGGCTACGAGCTCTCAGTGGTGCCTGGCATCACCTTCAACTGGATCAACCCGGCGACCCAGTACCTCACCGGCACCGAGTTCCACCTGGAGTGGTCCGCCTCGAAGTACCTGAGCAAGGAACTGTCGGTCGGTCTTGTCGGCTACTACTACGATCAGCTGACCGGCGACAGCGGCTCGGGCAACCGGATTGGTCCGTTCAAAGGCCGAGTGACGTCGCTCGGCGCCCAGATTGGCTACACGTTCAAGCTGGGTGAAATCCCAGTCTCGACGAACGTCCGGTTCTTCCGCGAGCTCGACGTCAAGAACCGCTTCACCGGCACGGCGACTTACCTTTCGATCTCGGCCCCGCTCTGGGTCGCCCCGCCAAAGCCGGTTGCCGAGACCAAGCCGCTCGTCACGAAGTACTGACGGGCGGCGTCGGGTCGGATCCGCTCGTCCTGCTGGCCTTCGTTCCTGCTGAGAGCACCCACCCGAGACGCAGGATTCGTGCGCAGGCGCCGTAAGCGCGCCGATGAGCCGTACAGTGTATTGGTGGTCTGCTTCGGCCTCAGAAGCGGACCTTCGCGGATTGGGCGTTATGGAGTGTCCATGCGTTATGAGACGCGTTTCACTCCGGGCGGCTGCCATGTCCCTTCACTCGCGGGTAGGATCGAAGGCGGCGTAGTTTTCGGCCAATATAGGCGCATGACGAGATAGATTTTGTCGTCCGGCGCCGGAAGCCAATTAGCTTCCTTATCCACACCAGGGCTGTCCTTCTGAAGGTAAAGCGTCAGCGAGCCATCCGCGTCCTTCTTCATCCCCGGCAGCATCGGAGAGTTGATGAGGTAGCGATGGATCGGGTTCTTGACCAGTAGCTGGCTCTTACCGTCGTACATCGTGACAGACCAAAACGCATTCACTGGCGGCAGTTGGCCAGGCGAGAAGGTAATCCTGTACTTGTGCTTGCTGCCATCGAGTGGCTCACCGGTCACGTCTGTTCGGGTGTAGGGATACATCGCTTCTACGGCATCGTTGCCCAAGAGACCGCCTTTGGCAGATCCTGCCCGCATCACCCAATCGCCGTTGTAGAAGGCCTCGTCGCCAAAGAACGCGCCCACGTTCCAGCCGTTAATGTTCTTGTTTCCCCTGGCCAGCCAACTATCGACCTTGTCATCGCCCTGCTTCATGGCTGCCAGGATTGCGGCTTTGTGCTCAAGCGATAAATCCTTGAACGCGAAGGTCTTGCCGGGTCCAATGCCGATCTTCGCAAGTCTCGCGCGGATCGCCTTGTCCCTTGGCGTCTCAGGAACGTATTGCAGGGCAGCGTCGAGATACTGGAAGAAGTTATCTTTGATGCCAGCCGTGGTGGCGGGGAAAAAGTCGATCTTCGGCGCGGCAGGCGGAGCCGGCCGCTTGAGGAACGCCGACAGCGGCTGCGCCTTGTACCCGGCCTGAACTTTCTCGACCTTCGACATATCGTCGGGGTTGAAGAGTTGAGTGCGGACCAGCGCGAGGGAAAAGGGAGTTGTCGATCGGAAGACCTTCTTGATCCCGGTGGGCGTCTCATCTCTCCAGCCGGGACCGATCACCAGATAGTCGCCCGGCTCCGTACCCGTGGCTCGGGTTCCGATGTAGCCATAGTTGTAGGTATTGCAGTCGATGAGCTGGACCGCGTAGTAGCGGTCCCTTTGCACCGTCGGCACCGAGATCACCATCGGTTCAGCGCGCAAATCCAGCCAGATCATCGAGTAAGGCGTGTCGCTGTTTGGCGTGATGACAGCCGTATCCTCTGGAGTGGCGACGTGGTGCATGTTGCGAATTTCGTTGAACGGCGCCTTGAACTGGCCCGAGTTCTTGTCGACGGCAAACTCTTGCATAACCGCATAGATCATTACGAGTGGTAAACCGTAGATGAAACCTTCTTCGGCAATGTTTTTGGCCTCCTCGAGGTCAGGCCATTCGGCTTTGCTCTGCGCGATCTGTGCCGTGCTCTGAGCCCGCGCGTAGGGCATGCTCGCACCAAGGAAGGGCATCGCGGCTGCGCCCGTGGCGAAGATCCGTCTAGTGACATCCATGACCGCCTCCTGGAGGCCGCCAGCTCAGGCAGGGCGCCTCGTGAAAAATTGCGCTCCGCCTCTGACGTGATCTGGAGGTTGAGCCCCGTCGCCGGTCTGGGTTCGCAGCCGGATCGGCTTCGCTAACCGTCAGCTCGATCAGGGTGCACTTCGAGATCCAGATCGGGTCGTGGCGCGCGGCAGCATACCGAAGCTGAGCAAGGCAGCTTGACCGAATGGGACAGCGGCGCGCCTTCGGTCCGGCAGCGCACCGTCTGTCTGACGTTCCGAGTGGGCAAGGCCTGCCGGAACGTTCCGGACGCCCGCTCAGCCCGTTCCAAGCGGTTGGCTTGGCATTCTGGAGCGTCTTGTCCGCTCGAAGCTCTGGCACTCATTGGGACAGCCAAGCTCAGCTGCGATCGCTGGCAGGTCCGCTATGCCTCTGTCAGCGGCCCCTCATTGACGAGACACCAAATGGCTCCTCAGGATCGGTAGCAGCGGTCCGGGCCCGCCGACGCCAATGTCGGCTTGTGCTGCAAAGATCCGTCATTCGACATTGGGCCCATCGGCAGCAACAGGTTCCTCATGACGAGCTCCTCAACTCAGGAGCCTGTCATGCCCGAAGTCGTTACCGTTCCCACCAGCACACGTGTTCCCTGGAACCGCGGCGGTATTGTCGGACCCAAACCGCCGCTGAAGCCGAAGCACATCTGGGCCCTGCGCACACGCCTGGTGCCTGGCTCGGGCTCGGCGCGATGGAGAAGGGTCGGATAGGCGTCGACACTGCCAAGGCCATGGCGGGATTGAGCTCTATCGCGGGCTCTACGGCGTTTGCCGGCCGAACTTCATCAGACGCATTTGGAGGTTATTCACGGAGTTTCTTCAGGACCTTCGTGCAGGCGAACATCGCTGCGTTCTTGGCCTTGAGCCGATCGAACCAACATTGCAGACGCTCGGAGGACCTTGCTTCAGTTGTTGAGGGGCTGCTCTCCTACCAAGAGCAGCCTTTGCGCAGCTCGAAGGTGAAGGTCCGTTAATGGCGCAATCCAGCCGCTCGGCGTCCATCTGTCGAGCCGCCGCTTTCCACCGAGGCTGTGTGAAAACTCATGCGCGCGCCGAAATTGTAGAACAATCTTCTGCGTTGCCGACATTCGAGCATTCTGGCTGGCAACCAAGATGCCATCGGGGTGCTATGCCGGCGCTGCACAGGGGGTGAGAGGGGAAGATCCTTCTATGGCCTCAACGTTTTCACACAGCCTCCACCCCAAGCAGCCCTTTCGATGTGTCTTCGATAAGGGGCGGCTGACCGCTGGAGGGGCTTAAACCGCGATGATGTGGGGCTTGGCTGTTTCGGTGGGTGCTGAGGGTTCTGGGACCGTGGCATTTAAGAGCGCCTAACAGAACCGCCTGATCTGGTTCAGGGTGATGAGGCTTGCAGCGAGGGTCGTGAAGGCCTCGTAGATGTCGTGTCGGCGTTCGTAGCGCACGGGCAGGCGGCGGAAGCGGTTGAACCAAGCGTGGGTCCGCTCGACGACCCAGCGGTGACGGCCGAGTTTCTCGCTGCTCTCAGCACCCTTGCGGGCGATGCGCGGGACGATGCCGCGTGCACGACACTCCTGCCGCCGGATCCTCGCGTCGTAAGCTTTGTCGGCGTGCAGCTTGTCCGGCCGGTGCCGCGGCCGGCCGCGCCGACCCGTGCTCAGCGGCGGAATGGCATCGAGGGTGGGCGCCATCTGCGGGCTGTCGTGCCGATTGGCGCCCGTCAGGAGGAGGCCAAGCGGCGTGCCGCGGGCATCGGTGACGAGGTGCCGCTTCGTGCCCGGCTTGCCCCGGTCCGTCGGGTTCGGGCCAGTGGCAGAGCCCCTTTTTTCGCCGGGACGGAGGCGCTGTCCAGGCTCGCTCGGCTCCGGTCGATCTCGCCGGCTGCGTGAAGGCGCTTCAGGAGACCCTGATGCAGCCGAGCCCACACGCCGGCCTCTTGCCAGTCCCGCAGCCGCCGCCAGCAGCTCATGCCCGAGCCGCACTTCATCTCGACCGGCATCCACTCCCACGGGATGCCCGTGCGCAGAACGAACAGGATGCCAGTCAGAGCAGCTCGGTTCTCCAGGGGAGGACGACCGCCTTGTGGACGAGGCTTCGAGGCAGGAAGAAGCGGGGCGATCTCCAGCCAGAGATCGTCGGGGAGGATTGGTTTGGCGATCCTCGCCAACGCGCCATAACCCGTTTTGTTAGGCGCTCTAAGCCGCTCGGTTCTCCAGCCGCCACGCACTCGGCGTCATGCCCGACCAGCGCCGGAAGGCATGCGTGAAAGCGGCCGGCTCGGAGAAGTTCAGGGTGGCCGAAATTTCCGTCACGCTCATGCACGTGTCGGCCAACAGTTGCTTGGCCATCTGGAACAGTGCCTCGTTGGCAAGCTGCCTGAAGGTCGTGCCCTCGGCCTGCAAATGTCGGCTCAAGGTGCGGCGGTTGACCCGCCGCGTACGCGCCACGCGCTCCGCCGTGCAGAGCTGCCAGGTCATTTGGATCCGGAGGTATCGACGCAGTTCCTCCGTCAAACTGGATGACCGTTGGGCCTCAAGTCGGCGGATGCGGCCCTCTACCAGCCGGCGGACAGTCGGGTCTGCACCAGCGATGGGCTGCTCAACAAGGTCGGCCGAGAACACCAAGGCAGCCGCCTCTTGATCGAACCGGACGGGCGCACGGAAGAAGCGGTCATAGGGAAGGGCGTCGCGTGGCTTGAAGCGCGGCAGCAGAACCTCCTGCAGCATCCAATCAGCCCCACACAGCGCCCGAAGGACGTTGGTCATGGTGGCGAGCGCTCGCTCCGAGTGGATGGCCGCGCACTCGGCTTCCGGACCATAGGGAGCGTAGCTGAGGACGGCGACGCCGCTATGGATGCCGAGCCCGACCACCGCGCCCCAGTTCTGCGTGCCCGAGTGCGCGACGAGCGCCCGCAAGGCGTCGCCGATGCTGTCCGAGTGGCGCATGAGCGCACCGAGATATCCCAGCGATCCTAGGGTGCCGCGCTGGCCGACGAGGAGCCCAAGATGAGGGCAGTTCGTCCGCTCGGCCCCGAGAGTGATCAGGCGGCCGAGGGCGGCATAGGGGACTAGCTTGCCGCCGTCGAAGAGCCCGGGATCGAGACCCAACTCGGCAATGAGGCCCTCCGGATCTGCACCGAGCTCGACAAGAGTGGCGTAAACCGCCGGACCAACCCCAGGACGGCTCAGAGCAACAGGGAGCGGCTTCCCGTTCGCGCTGGGGCTGTCGGTTCCCACCGGCCGGACTGCGGGTCCGGGCAGTCCTGCTATGACAGAAGAGGACATGGCCACCCCTGTTGCGACACCAATCGGCGCAAGCGGCACAGCTAACCCAGATTACGTCAGAAAGACTTGATCGAACGAGACACAGCCTCGAAGCAGGCGGGCGAGAAGTCGCCTCATGAATTTCGATCGGCACAGGTCTGCTGTCAGCAGAGGAGCAGCCTGTTGCGGCATCTTGAGTGAATGCCTGCTACCCACCGAGGCTGTGTGAAAACGCAGGCGCCGCCCAAATTTGTAGAACAAATCTCTACGTGGCCGGTCTTCGGGCATGCCCGATGCTCGTTCGATGCCCACAGTCCGCCCAGCCAAGCGCAGATCGGAATGCTCGAGGAGAAATTCCTTCTACAGCCGTCGCGTTTTCACACAGGCTCCACCCAATCCGGCCCTTCGACGACAGCGCCTCGAATGTCCGCAAGGGGTCAGGAGTTCGTGTGCCACTTGATCGGCTGTGCGCCACTTCCGGACCTTCGACCAGAGCCGCAGAAATGGCCGCTCGTCACCCAACAGCAGCCATTACGCGTATTGGTCAGGTCTCGTGGCCCTAGCATCCTCAGCAGCCGGGCTCCCATGACGAAACACCGGCTGTGAGCACCGCGTATGAGGCCCGGATCAGCGTCCGGCAGCCTGGTACGTTTGGGTGGCGCGAAGCACTGTTTGATCCCAGGGTTTGATGGTGCACTCTTCACGCCGGAGTGGAGGGACGCGCTATGCGCCAGGTTCTTCACGGCAGCGCCACAACGACGGATGCGATCCGTCGAGCGATCCAGCATAGTCAAGCGAGCCTGAGGGCACTCTCGAAGCGCTACGGGATCAACCAAAAGACGGTCGCCAAGTGGAAGAAGCGGACCTCGGTCGCCGATCAGCGCACGGGGCCGAAGGATCCGCGTTCGACGGTGCTGTCACCCGAGGACGAGGCGGTGGTGGTCGCCTTTCGTCGTCACACGCTCCTGCCGCTCGACGACTGCCTCTCGAGGGTCTGTACGTGAACCTCGCGCGTGACAACCGCAACTTCGGAGTCTTCGCGGTCACGCCCAACAACACGCCGCTGTCGGTGTTCTCGCCCGGCGTGAGCCTGGTCTCCGGGCCGGCGGTGCGCCGGACGAGCGAGTTTGCCGTGGTACGCGCCGGGGTAAACTACAAGTTCGGGACATACTGAGCATCCACGCAGTCGTGAGGTGGCTCAGCGTCCCCAGCATTCGATCAACTGACCGCTTCGTCAAAGGCGCTTCGGGAACTCTCCTGAGGCGCCTTTTTGACGCGTGTCGCAAGTTCAGTCGGCCCAGGGTTGGGGGAAGTACTCTAGCGCCTGCTGACGTTATTCTTTGCTGACAGGCGGGGCTCCGCGCGGCATAAGAGAAACCATTTCGATCTGCGCAAAGTATCGCAGGCCAAAGTCGAGGCCGGATTTTTTGAACGCAAGCGCGCAGGCGCGATCTTCTTCAAAGGATGCAAGGCATCATTTCGTCTCATGCAATCAAGTCTGACCGCGAATCACGTGTCATAGTGTCTCCTGTAGCTGCCCCCTGCATCTACTGCAAAGCTATGGAGGATGCTATGCTTGCACGGTCATCGCACCAGTTCCGGACATTCGTAAGGATCGGTATAGCAGCGGCAACCTGCCTTGCCTGCTCAGTCGCATCTGCCGAGCCGTTGGTGATCAAGGTCAACCCGCAGCTCACCCAACGGGGCGTGCTCATGACCGGCAACGAGCCCGGCACGATCCAAACCCTGTTCGATGCAGGCCCCCGTTACGGCGAGCCGAGCGGTATACGCGTTGGCCGGGGAAGCCAGATCCCCGATTGGCTTGACCTCGGTTCATTCCAGAATGTCGGAGTCCCGGGCCTCAACCCGGTCGGATACTATGGATACTACATCTCCCCTGATGACCGTGCTGTAGTCATCGACCTTGCTTCACGCCGCGTGGTTCGTGTCGTCTATCACTGAACGCGACAGACTAACGCGGGTCGAAGGGCGCTAGAGTTCAGAAGAGTGCTTTGGGCCAAGGAGGCAATCATGGCTTTTCGTATCTCGTCCGGCTTCTGTGTCGAGGCAGCGATGGCGCTTGGCCAGACCATGGGCACGCACACTGGCCCCCTGGGCAATGTCCAGCCCAGCCTTGATGCGGCCCAGCTGTCCAGTGGCTTGGTCATCAAGACCGTGACCGCGGTCGGGATGGCGCACCGGTCGGCCCGCAGGACCGCCCGGCGCGTCCACCGGCGCCACGGATACCATCACTACTAGCCTCGTCCGTTGGATCAGACAGCAAGTCTGACGCCACGCTGTCGTTCACCAGCAATCTTTTCTCTGATGGGAGGTCAATATGCAGAAGCGCTTGATTGCCATGGCTGCCGTCTTCGTCCTCGCCGGAGGCCCGTTGGCCTTGGCCGAGGACGTGTCCCGCACCGGCGCGCTCAGCGACACTGGGAAGCTGACCCAGACCGATTTCAAGGCCCCTGACTGATGCCCGGATCGGTGTGGTGAAGGCCGCCCTCCAACTCACGCCCGACCAGCAGAAATACTGGCCGGCCATCGAGGAGGCCATCCGCACGCGCGCCGAGGCGCGCTACAGCCGGCTGTCCAAACTGCAGGGACGGGCCGCCGCCCAGCGCGCCGACCCCGACCCGCTCCGGCTGATCCGAGAGCGGGCCGAGATCATGGACGAGCGCGCCAACGGGCTCAAGAAGCTCGCGGATGCCTGGCAGCCGCTCTACCAGACCCTCTCTCCAGATCAGAAGAGCCGGATGCGCGTGGTGGTCACCCGGGTCATCGGCGGGTTGCGGGACGCCGCCGAGCACCGCCGCAAGGAGCTCATGGACGATGACGACGACGACGAGGGCTGAGTAAAGGATCCGCCTCGCCCGCCTCTGAGGCTGGTGAGGCGACGTGGACGGTGACCGAGAGTAGGTGCGCAGGTCCCGCCAGGGCTGTTCCGCGCTGTCCGATGTTGCCGAGGCCCCGAACCCCCTGGAGGCGGAACGATGCCACGGCCGCTTGCCCTCGTCGGGTTAGCCTTCACCCTAATGATCAGCACCTCCCGAGCCGATACGGGCAGCCCAATCCGGACCGCCTACCAGGTTCCGAAGACCGCGCAGGCACAGGAGATCTATCGGGAGATGCGGGCACGCCGCGTCCTTGAGGGCTTGCGCGAGATCGTCAGTATGGTCCGGCTCCCGCAGACCCTGACCCTGCGCCTGTCCGAGTGCGACGGCGAGATCAACGCGTGGTATGAGCCTAAGACCCGCTCGGTCACGGTCTGCTACGAATACATCCAGGATGTGCGCGATCGGGCATACAGGGCCACCTTGCCCGCCGGCGTGACCTATCACGACGCGCTTTTCGGCACGCTCGCGCAGGTGTTCTTGCACGAGACCGGGCACGCCCTGTTCGACCTGCTGGACGTGCCCGTGCTCGGCCGCGAGGAGGACGCCGCTGACCAGTTCGCTGCACTGGTTGTGCTGCGCCTGAGACCGGCGCAGGCCCGGCAGATCATCGCCGGCAGCTCCATCCTGTTCACGAGCTTTGGCGCGGAGGACAAGCTCGAGAAGAACACCTTCGCGGATGATCACGGCCTATTTTATCAGCGCCTCTACAACCTGCTGTGCCTGGCCTACGGATCGGACCAGCGCGCGTTTAGCTACCTTGTCGAGCGCGGCGACTTACCGAAGGAACGGGCGGAGAACTGCAGGGACGAGTACGGTCTGGCGGCGCATGCCATGGACAGGCTGTTTCATAGCCATCTCCAGGGCGGCCGGATGGGGCGCGAACGAATACGGCGGGGCTTTCGCTGGCTCAACTGACAGCGGCCGCGCAGCACACGCCAGAATTCCTCCGGCACCGCTTCTGGCCACGGCCCGGCGTCCCATCCGGCAGGTTGGAAGAGGACGCCGAGGACAGAGGCTGTTACGGGGTCACGCCAGGACGGTCACACCCGTAGGACTATAGTGCGACCGCTCAGTAGGGCACGCAGCCACCGTAGTTCGCGTCGTAGTAGCTGTACGCGCCACAACCGCCGCCGTAGTAGCGGTGCGCTCCATAGGCGGCGGCCGCGCCGACACCGGCCGCGGCGAGGTCATAACCGCGGTAGCCATAGCGCCTATATCGCCCGCCGTAACGGCCGTATTCACCTCTGTAGCCGTAGCGGCCATACGGCCCCCGCAACGGTCGGCGCCGCTGCAAGCAAGAAACGCAGATCTTTCAATCTGTTCCGTACTTCGTGACACAGTCGGGCCATTTCATATCCGTGAAAATCTTCGCGAACGGTTCAGCATTCTTGCCTCAACTCTCCACGTTCACTGCTAAGCTCGTATCGGCGTCACGAGGGAGAGACGAGTCATGGACGTGAAGACCATCTGTGCCTGCCTAGGGCTCTCCGCACTCGCAGTCTCGACCTCTGCCGTTGCACAGGGAACCCCGGAGCAGCGACAGGCTTGCACGCCCGACGCCATGAGCTTCTGCGGTGAGTACATCCCCGACGCTGGCCGAGTGAAAGCTTGCCTCTTAAGCAAGAGACAGAGGCTCAGCCCAGCTTGCCGGGCCGCAATAGGAGGTGATGAGATCAAGCCGAGGAAGCAGCGACGGAAGAATGCCTGAATGTTCGCTTTGTTGCAGCCTCAATCGACGATTTAGAAGAGAGCGTCCACCGATCTCACGCATCGCTTTGATGCTCGGGTTTCAGGAGGTCGGCGCGTTCTCCTATGCCTTCCGACGCTGGACGGGCCGGAAGCCGACGGAAGCACGAGCACGGCGGGACCGGATCCTGAACCCGCCACCTCCGCAGCAGTGGCGCCCATGCCCGGTCCCGCGATGCTCGGCCTAGGCCGGCAGCTCCAGAATGTGGCTCCTGAGGCCACCGCCGCGTCGTCCGAGATGCCAAAGGGTTGGGGACGCCAGCGCAAGCCGAAAGAAAAAGCTCCCTCCGAGTAATGGGTGCGGGACGGCACTGAGGTAGGACTCTACCACGGTCAGGTAATAGGGTGTGCCCATTTCAGCGTTCGGGAGGCGAGAGCGTGTCCCACCATCAGTTCAGATCTGGCCAGCTCGTGCGCCGCATTGGCCGGATCGGTGCACCAGCTCGGAGTTGCACCTACGAGATCATCAACCTGGTTGCCGACGAACAAGGTGAGCTCCGCTACCGGACCAAGGGGATCGCGCTAGGCATCCACGAGGTCGGGGAGCACGAGCTCGTTGCAGCATCACGACCCCTGCCGACTTCGGCGCGGATCGCAGCTGTGCGTCTCTGAGCTCGAGGCTGCCCCAACGCACAGCCGGGCCGAGCCGTGCGCTGGTGCTGGCTCAGTTAAAGTATGCCCTAAGAGGAGCGGATCTGATCTGGTTCAGTGAGGCTTGATTGATCTTTCAGGGTGAACCGTCAGCATGTGAACCATCCTAACCGGACCGTGAGGGTCATAGAAACCGCTCACGAGGCGTCCTTTCCGGTCCAGGTTGCTGTTAGCGCCTGTGTTGCCCTGCCGACGGCACATGGACGGACGGCGTGCCGCTCTCTGCTGGGCTTTTCTTTGCGGCATCCCCCCCCTCCAGGGCTGGCGAGAGAGCAGGTATTTGGCTCCCATCACCCCAGCACACACGCAAGGACCGCCGAATAGGTTTTTCATTGCCTGCCGGCAGAACAGCGTGCGTGCACGCCGTCTTCGATGCTCGGGCTGGTCGGGCACGACGCCTCTGACCGGTCGGCAACCGAAGCGCCGAGCGTGACGCTCCGGCGCTTCGTGTCTCATCAGTAAGGCTGGCAGGCGCCGGAATTTGCGTCGTAGTAGTGATGCGAGCCGCAGCTGTAGGACCCACTATTGCTCAGACCGTAGGCGGCAGCTCCAGCCGCTCCAACACCGATAGCGGCGGCGCCTATTCCTGGGCGGTAGCCGTAGCGGCCGTACCCGCCACGATACCCCCCAGCCACCCCACCGCGATATCCGCCGCGAACACCCCCCGGCTCGGCCAACCTGGAAGCCACCACCATGAAAGCCGCCGCCGCCGCGGACCCCGCCGCCGCCACGGCCGCCGCGTGCATCTGCCGTCACGCCGGTCAGGATCATGGCGGCAAAGGCCGCGGATGCAATGAGGAGAGTTTTCATGACATTGTCTCCTGGAGGCAGGACAACATGCGAGATGAGCTGAGCTCAATCCAGCCAGCGTGACCAGGCCCGAAATCCATTCAGCTTCGACACCTCGGTGATGTTGACAGTACCGTCGGGTTCAGAGCGGCGCTTGATCCGACAGGACGCACGGCAAAATCTGATGGCGGCACCTCACGCTGAACTGAGCGGCCTTGGCACGGCAGGCGCGATTAGATGTTCTGTCTCAGCATGTGGTGTGACGGATCGAGCCTGAAGCGTTCGGGTTCTTTCGTCCAGATCTGGCAGATGAACTCGTAGGGCGTGAGGCCGCGCAGGGTCTTGAGCCGGCGGCCGTAGTTGTAGGCATCCACGAACAGCTGCAGGTGATGGCGCAGCTCGTCGTGGCTGGCGTAATGATAGCGCTTGACCGTGTCGTCCTTGATGGTGCGGTTCATCCGCTCGACTTGACCGTTCGTCCACGGGCAGCGCGGCTTGGTCAGGCGATGCTCGATCTTGGTCTGCTCGCACGCCCACTCGAACGAGTGCCAGCGGTAGATGCGCGGCTCGTCGCGCTCTGCCCAATAAGCTGCCGCCTTGGCCTCGGCCTCCTCGTCCACCGGATGATTGTCGGTGAACTGGATGCCATTATCCGTTAGCACCGTGTGGATCGTGTACGGCACGGCGGCGACCAGATCGTGTAGAAAGGCTGCTGCGATCCGCATGGACCGCCTCCGCCTCACGCCTCGTGCTCAGTGGCAACCCGCATCGCTCAAACAGCTTCAGCATAGGGCCGTTGTCCGGCAGGACTTCTGCGGACAACATTATGAGCCCGCTCCCAAGGGCGACGCCGATGAGGTGCCGCATCAGCGCCGCGCCAATGCCCTGTCCTTGATATTGGTCGACCACAGTGAACGCCATCTCGGCTTGGTCGGGCTGGGTCATGACATAGCGAGCGCCGCCGATGATTGCGCGAGCGCCATTCTTGTTTAAGGTCGCGACCAGGACTACGTGGTTAGTGAAGTCCACCTCAAGCAAGAACACAATCTCCTTGTCGGTGAAGCGGCGCTTCGCCCCAAAAAGAGGCGGCGATAGAGCGACTGCGCGCTGCTGTGATCGATGGCCGCCAATACACCTACCCGGTCACCCGGCAGGAGCGCCCGGATCTCCAGCGTGCGTCCATCGCGCAGGCGCTCGATGACCGAATAATGCGACAGGTCGTCCACGGCAGCCACGCTCCTCAGTTTACGCTGCTGCTTCTGGGCCCCCGGCAACAGGCTTCCAACGACGCGCTAGCAGTCGGCGAGTGGTAGCGGTAGGCCGACCAGCGTCCGTTACCTGCAAAAGATAATTTTCGCCTGTCGACCGATCAGGGCGCACTTGGTGTCTCTTGTTCCGGGAGGGTCATTGCTGCGCCGTCCTGGAACAGGATGGTCTGCAAGCGTTCTCGCCCCAGCACCCGGCCGAGTTCCCGGAACGCAAAGTAGGGGATCAGAGCCACGGCCATGATGAGGCCGACCGACGCGACCCCACGAGCGCCCCGGCCCCCGATGGCCGGCACGCTCCCAGCCAATGTCTTTCCGTGCCAGAGACCAAGCGCCATCTCCTCGATGGCGTAGGCGCATACCAGGAGTGCTGCAAATACTAAGGATCGGACAAGGATCGGAAAGATCAACGGTCGCCCTCGGAAGATGGGGAGGATATCCAGGCTCTCGCCCACGAGCATGACCTTCGCCAAGATCCAGGCATTGATGAAAGCCAGCCCATAAAACCCATACCCCATGCTATGGCGCGACAGCACGATGTGCTCGTGCAAGATGAGAAGCCCGAAGACGACCCAGAGATAGGCGAAGATGCCGAGGATCCGCTTGACCTCTGTGAGGAGCCAGCGACCGATCCGCTGCATCCGGCCGCCGGTGTGGTCCGCGGGCTCCGACGGTGCGATGGTCGGAGCCGGTGAAGGCGGAGGCTGCGGCATCAGCGGATCGGATCAGTATCGCCGCTCGATGCGTCGATCGTGCCGATCCATCCTCCTTTCCTGCCTATTGATCTGGCGGTCCATCCGTCTGTCGTGGCGGTCCATCCTCCGCTCATGCCGACGCTGCATTCCGAGAGTCTGGGTCTGGATGACCAGCCCGTCAGCTACGCCGGACGCTTCAATCGCAAGCTGAGAATTGCTGAGTGGAGCAGACTGGGCTCCGCTTCCGAGACCGAGGACAAGTGCCGAAGCGATAAAGAGCCTCACAAGGTTCAGATACGACATAGCCCTCTCCTTGATCTCGCCGTGGCCGCCCGAACTGGCACACCTCTTACATTATTGCGGCTTCACCACGCATTGCTTGATCAGATGGGCCGAGCTGATCGGAATGCGGGCGCTGCACGACTGATCGCCAGCGAACGTCCACTTCAGCGAAACCGCCGAGATCGATTGGATGGCCGAAATGGGCGCAAGGCGGAACCTCCGCTTGCGGGCGGCGAGCCATTCTCCGCTTTCCAGCCCATCCGGACCTTCGGCGGAAGCGGGTCGAATGTCCGCAAGGGGTCGATTTCGTTGAAAAACTCGGGATCGGCCCGAAGCAGCACCGCCAGCCGCGTTTTTAGGAGAAGATCCTGCTCCTGAATTGCTTAGGATACGCGGTTATCGTGGCATCGCATCACTGATAATAGACAAATATTCTACGGCGACCTGTGCTGGGCGACGCTTGGCGCACGGTCCCGGAGTTTTTCAACAAAATATGTCGATAGCAGTTACGGCCTAAGCTTTCGATCATTGCGCCAGCAGCCCGCGCTCCACGCACGGCGCCCGCACCACCTCCTCCGGCGTCTTTCGGGCACGAAAAACCCCGCCGTGGCTGAGTCGAGCGGGGAGGAATGTAGCCTCCCGGTGTCGCCAGCTGGTATTTCTCAATGAACCGGTTCGGTGAAAGGGATGCACCACAGCACGCGTCCAGCCTCGTCGGCGATCTCAAATGAGTAATCGCGTGGGTTATCGCCCACGCTTAATAGCTCGGCTGTCAGACCCGGGATGGCTTTGCAGGCTTCGAGGTAAGCCACCTCAGCACTCGCAAGGTCAAGCCCAACCTGGTCGGCCTCTAGGCCCATGGACCATCGCACGTCGAAGAAGAAGACAGGCATGGGCACGGCTCCGCGTAGGTGCCTTCGCAAGGCAACACGCATTCCGCGTTTTGGATCACGCGCCCGTGAGAAGGGTCTGAAAGCGGACAAAGGAGCTGTGAAATTAGGAGCGCAGCAAATTAGCCAAGTAAAGGGGCGACACACGCCACCGGCTGCGCGGCTACCGCGCAGGCGAGTTCTTCGCCTGCTCGGGGGAGATGCGCCGGGTCTCTGGGCCGAACTCGAACTCGTCGAGCCATGGCTCGGCGTACTGAACCGGGAACATCCACTCCCACAGGTTACACATTCGCACCGTGTAACTGTAGATCGTGGCGTTGCCGAACGGCGTGAAGGGCGGCGTCGGCACGCTGGCGATGTACTTGTCGCGCCCGAGCTTGCCGCAGGCGGCCGGCTTGTCGTCGGTCTGCACGCTCCGCTCCCCGTCCGGCTTGTTGATGAGCCGAGCATCACGGCATACTGGACCGCCTCCACGTCCGCCTGATCCAGACGGAGGAACCACTGCTGCGCGTGCGTACCCGCGTGATAGAATTCCGCCCGGTCCGACCTCGTCCATGGCCCTAGCTCCCCCCGCAGACTTGAGAGGCCCGGGGAAGGCGCATCGCCCTCCGCCCCGGGGACCTGCCGTCCAAATGATCTCGCCACGTCACGTTCATTGCTCCGCCGGGGTTGCTTCCGCGGGTCAGGCTCAGCGCCGGGTCATCTCGTCCATGCGGCGCAGCTCGTCGGTATCCACTGTGCCGGCGGCGACCTGCTCCTGCGCCGGGACAAGCACGGCCGCCTCGCTGGCGTGGTCGTAGAGGTCGAGCTTGCGGAAGATCCGAGCCGCGATGCCGTCGCCGCCGCCGGCCGCCTTGATGACCGCGGGCGGAGCGGTGTCGATGACGTACTGCGTGCCCTTGGCGATCACCGGCACTGCGACGTTGACCGAGAGGGTCTTGCCCTTGGTCGCGCCGTTCACAGCATTGAGACCGAAGCCGGCAGCCGCTTCGAGCATCATCTCCACCCGCTGCTGCGACAGGAACAGGGCCGCCCACGGATAGACCTTGCGGATGGCCGGATGATGTAGGCCGTGATGATCGGCCGAAGGATGGTGAGGATCGGCTCGCGCAGGGACACGGCCAGAGCGACGAGCCAGTCGCCCCACGGCAGGATCACGGCTTTGCCGCCGACGTGGCGACCTCGGCGGCGAAGGCGGTAGACGCGACACAGGCGAGCGCCAGCGCCGCAAGCAGAAGCATGCGGGTCATGGTGATGGTCCTGATGGTGAGGATGCGCGGCTGGCCCGGCCGGCTCGGGTCTCGATCGAGTTAGGCCGCACGCGCGGCTTGAGCGCGCCCTAGTTGCGTTCCAAGGTTCGCTGTCGTTGCGCCGCGGTTCGCCCGATACTCTCGGCAAACGGCCGGCGGGTCGGCTCTTGGCCCCCCTCGTAGCCGACCCGCTGCTCTACGCCTCGCTCACGCCCGTGCGCGCCCCGGCGATCGTTGTCGGCAGCGTATGCGGCGGTGGCAGCGGCACGTCGGCCCGCGCCGCCTCGGCCTCGAACAGCGGCAGATCCGGCACCAGGATCCGGCGTGCCAGGATCCGCGCCTCCCAATCTGGGCACGCCGTGCTCCACGGCACCATCAGTTCGGGCGAGCCGCCGGCACGGCGAGATCATCGCACTAGATGTTCGGTCCCGCTGTGTGGTGATACAACTGATGCCGCATGGAGGGACGCGCTATGGGACAAGTTCTCCACGGCAGCGCCACGACGACTGAGACGGTCCGTCGGGCAATCCAAGCTCGTCAAGAGAGCGTGAGGGCCGCTGCCAAGCGCTACGGCATCAGCCCCACGACGGTGCAGAAGTGGCGCTCACGCCAGACCAGCACGGATGCACGGATGGGGCCGAAGGAGCCCCGCTCCAGCGTGCTCAGCCTGGAGGACGAGGCGGTCATCGTCGCCTTCCGGCGGCACACCCTGCTGCCGCTCGACGACTGCCTCTACGCGCTGCAGCCGAGCCTGCCGCATCTGACCCGCTCGTCACTCCACCGCTGCCTGCAGCGTCACGGCATCAGCCGCCTGCCGGATGTGGACGGCGACAAGCCTAAGCGGTCGCGCTTCAAGGCCTACCCGATCGGCTACTTTCACATCGACATCGCACAGGTCAGCACGGAACAGGGCAAGCTGCACCTGTTCGTGGCCATCGATCGCACGAGCAAGTTCGCATTCGTTCAACTGCACGAGAAGGCGACTCAACGGATCGCGGCAGCCTTTCTACACGATCTGGTCGCCGCCGTGCCGTACACGATCCACACGGTGCTGACGGATAATGGCATCCAGTTCACCGACAACCACCCGGTGGACGAGGAGGCCGAGGCTAAGGCGGCAGCTTATTGGGCCGAACGCGACGAGCCACGCATCTACCGCTGGCACTCGTTCGAGTGGGCCTGCGAGCAGACCAAGATCGAGCATCGCCTGACCAAGCCGCGCTGCCCGTGGACGAATGGCCAAGTCGAGCGGATGAACCGCACCATCAAGGACGCCACGGTCAAGCGCTACCATTACGCCAGCCACGACGAGCTCCGGATGCACCTGCAGCTGTTCGTGGATGCCTACAACTACGGCCGCCGACTCAAGACCCTGCGCGGCCTCACACCTTATGAGTTCATCTGCCAGACCTGGACGAAAGAGCCCGAACGCTTCAGGCTCGATCCGTCACACCACATGCCGGGACCGAACATCAGTCTGACCCGAGCCCGTCAGTCTTCGCATCCTCTGCCGCGGCGGCCTTCTTGCCGGCCGGCACGTGCGCGTCTGCCAGAGTCTTCGTCGCCAGCGCGATGTTCTGCAGCACCATGGTCCGATCGCTGAGACTCAGAGCCTTCTGAAGGCTGGCGCGCTGCTTCGCGTTGTCCTTCCCGGCCAGCGCCTCGTCGATCAGCGCCTCAAGCTCGCCGCGGCGACCCGTCATAATCTCAAGCTCATCGACCATGCGCAGGGCCACACGGCGCGCCTGCTCGACGATGTCCGGTGTCTGCGCCGGCTCGTCGGGGGCCATCTCGTGCAAGCGCTCGACAATCGGCGCCACGAGGGCATCCAGGGGCTGCGGAGCGCGCGGAGGGGCTGCGGAGTTTTCCTGCCCCAGCCGAAGCCAGCCGCCGGCCTTCGCGCGCAGCCTGATCGCCTTCTCGTCGCAGTTGTACCAGCGGGCCAACTCTCTGACCGGCAATGAGGTTTTAACGTAGTCGCGCTCGATTGCCGTCCAATCGATCGGCGTTTTCCGTCTTGCCCATCGTCACGTCGTCCGCAGCACTCCGCGGTCCTCGAATTCACCCACCAGGAAAAAATATGCGGATGGGACCCTTTGCGGTAGCCGGTCCCTTGGACGGCGGGACTTTGCATGCCCCCCGTCCCAAGTTTCTGGTACGGTCAGCCTCAGCCCGCTTATACTGTCGAGCTGGCAGAGGGCTTGGCTATGCGCCTTACACTCGATCAGTTCGGCGACTGGATTGTTGATCCCATCGAGATTGCTATTAGGCTCAACATGACGGAGCTGCATCTCCGCTTCTTGATGAAGCTTGGCCTTGTTACGAGCCGCATTGAAGCGGGCAGCGGTGACGACGAGGGGCGCTCGCGTGTGACGATCCGAACTCATCAGATTGCTTGGCAGGGCGTCTTCGACGAGGCGGGCGACCTGCTCAGCGAGCGGCAACTCTAACCCCTGCGGGTAGCCCATTACTGCCGGCCGAAAGCCGCTCATCGGGCTTGCCCCTAAGGCGGCTCGGCCAGCTCTACGTACGCGGATGTCGCGAGTTGTCGCGGGCTCACCGTGGGAATACCCTGGTCTCGCAGTCACTCACGGCAAGCGTGGCTACTTCCTAGACCGATCTGCTCAGGTGGTGCTGCTGGTGACGTGTCGTCAGTTCTCGGTCGAGCTCGGCAGCGTCGACTTGTCCTTCTTCGACCCTGACATCCGCCCAGGAGGGCCCTGAACGATCAGGCGGGCCTCTGTCCCATCCTCTTGGCCCGCTCCCGCGCCGTCTTCTCGGAATGATGCTTCGGGCAGAGCGCCTGCCCATTGGCCGGGTCCAGAGGCGCGCCGCCGTCCCTGCGCTCCACGATGTGTTCGGCGTAAAGCCTGACGCCGCCGCGCCTGCCGTGGGCTGTGCAGCCAGGCGCCTGACACTTCCATCCGGCTCGCATCAGTATCTCTTGGCGCCATGCCTTGTGCTCGGGGTGAGGAGATCGGGATCGGCCTGCTTCGGTGCCGGGCGGGCTGTCCGCGTGTCTAGGGTGCCGAGGCGCGGAGCCTGCGTGGCGAGGCGGGACATCGATCGGCCCTATCGCAGTCTGCAGTCTGCACGTCCACCGTCCTGGTGTGCCGCAACACGGCCACGTTTGCGATGGAATGGCATATCTAGATTGCGCGCTATAGAAATGCGCGCAACCTAAGGTTGGCGGGCGGTGTATCAGGTTGTCGGCTTCTTAGCTGTTGGCGCTGCCGGAGCGGCGGTGCTGCACAGCTGGGATCTTCCGAAGTTCGTCAGCTTCGGCTTCGTGCTTCTGAGCCTTGTCGGCGCTGCCGTGGTCGGCGCCTCGCAAGCCGGCTATGTCAAAGGACCGAGCCAGCCGATCTCCTACACTATGGCAGACGAGATGGCGCCGACCGAGGGATTCGTTGCCCCGGCACGACGACTGAAGCCGAAGGCTGAACGCGCAGTTTGGTAGCGCGGAATTCTGCTGGGCTCTCAGTCGCCACCGCCGTCGCTACCTGAGCAAGACGACCCACTGTCCGACGACAACGAGCCGGAGCAGTGTGACGGTGCCGAATGGTCCGACTCGCCATAGCTCGGTGTGATCGGGCTGAGTAGCATGCTGGAGGACGAGGCTAGGCTCATCTGGCTGTCGTTCGCTGCCGACTGGGGCGCGCCAGGGGCGTCGAGAAGCCGAGCACGCCGTAGGCGGTTCGTCAGCCGTTTCGAGCGGCGGTACTGAGGCAGTAACGGACCTGCCCGGCTCAACCCGACGATCCCAGCGCCGCGGGGTTGCTCGTTCGGACGCCAGGGTACGTTAGCGTCGCCGTGTAGATCGAGGCGTTGGCCTCATCACGCACACAAACGGTGTGACCTGACCGGTATTTTGGACGGAGCCGAGTGAGCGACTGTCTTGCTAGTCAAGCGGGTTGCCATGGCGTTCCGTCTCTCAGGATGGCGTTGAGGATGGTGATCAGCTTCCGAGCGGTGGCAATCAGGGTGACGAGCTTGGGCTTACCGGCTGCGATGAGCCGGTCACGGAAGGTTTTCAGCGCGGCGTTGTGACGGCTGGCCCTCATGGCCCCCATGAACAGCGCCGTGCGAACAGGTGCGCGGCCGCCTGCGATGAAGCTCCTCCCTCGCCACTGAACGGATTGCCGCGTCCAAGGGGCCAAGCCGACCAGCGTGGCGACTTGCTTTCCGTTGAGGCTTCCAAGCTCGGGCAGCTGCGCGTTCAGGGTTCGTGCGATCGTCGGTCCAACACCAGGAACGGAGGTCAGGAGGGTCTCCTTCCTGCGCCATTCAAGCGACCGGTCTACCTCTGCATCGATCGAGCGGTCGATCACACTCTGCTCCTGCTCCAACGCCTCTATGACGCGCCGGACGCTGTCTCGAATGCACGATGGTGGCTACGAACGGTACCTTCGGTCACGCCGGCCTGAACCGCTGCCTCTAAGACGCCCAGTCGTCGGGCGATGTCGCGGGCGCCCCGTGCCTCGGCTGGAGTCAGGTCGAACAGTTCCTGGACGAGCCGAGAACTCGGAGGGCGAGTATGCAGGCGTCGGCGGCCGCGTGCACCAGGGTCATCTTAACGAGGTCGCTACCAACGTCTCGATGATGACCCGTTCGGATGTCGACCGGATCATCCGCTTCGCTTTCAAGCGGGCGCAGTCCCGCCCGCGCAAGCTCCTGACCGTGGTGACGAAGTCGAACGCGCAGCGCCACGCCATGGTCATGTGGGACGAGATTGCGGATGAGGTTGCGAGGGACTTCCCCGATGTCACCTGGGACAAGATGCTTGTCGACGCCATGACCATGCGCATGACGATGAAGCCGGAGACGCTGGATACCATTGTCGCCACGAACCTGCACGCCGACATCCTCTCGGACCTCGCCGCGGCGCTGGCCAGCTCGCTCGGCATCGCGCCGACCGCCAACATCAATCCGGAGCGCACCTTCCCGTCGATGTTCGAGCCGATCCACGGCTCGGCCTTCGACATCACCGGTAAGGGCATCGCCAACCCGATCGCGACTTTCTGGACCGCCTGCCAGATGCTGGAGCACCTCGGCGAGCAGCCGGCGGCCGACCGGCTGATGCGGGCAGTGGAGCGCGTCACCGCGGATCCGAACCTGCACACGCCGGACCTCGGCGGTAAGGCAACGACCCGGCAGGTCACGGATGCGGTGATCGCGGCCTTGCAGGGCGACAACGAGTAGGATCGTGGTCGAGCCCGGAGAATTTCTGCGGCGGCTCTTCGCGGCGGCCGTGGCGGCGGCCGATCCGGCCGTCAGCCTGGCTCGGCACCTGCCGGACCCGCCTCGCGGTCGCACCGTGGTGGTCGGAGCCGGCAAGGCCGCCGCCTCAATGGCCCGAGCGGTCGAGGTGTCATGGCCGGGCGAACTCTCCGGGCTCGTTGTCACGCGCTACGGACATGGCGCCCCAACCCAGCGCATCGAGGTCGTCGAGGCGGGCCACCCCGTGCCCAATGCGGCCGGAGAGACCGCCGCGCGGAGCATCCTGGACCGGGTCGCCGGGCTCGACGCCGGCGATCTCGTGATTTGCCTGATCTTGGGCGGCGGCTTGGCGCTGCTGTCGCTGCCCGCCCCAGGTTTGACCCTGGCGGACAAGCAAGCGGTAAACCGCGCTCTGCTGAAGTCCGGCGCCGACATCGGCGAGATCAACTGCGTCCGGCGTCACCTCTCGGCAACCAAGGGCGGGCGGCTTGCGGCGGCCTGCCATCCGGCCAGGGTCGTGACCCTCCTGATCTCCGACACGCCCGGCGATGATCCACTCGATATCGCGTCGGGACCGACGGTCCCCGATCCGACCACCTGCGCGGAAGCGTTGGCGATCCTCGTCGCTCACCAGCACAATGTAGGCATGCTGGTCACTGCCGCGATGGGCTTGCTCTCGTGCAATGTCAAGTAAAAGTTGCATGGCTTGCGCCCGCGCATCACCCAAGGTGGCGCACTCCGCTCCGGTGTCATCCCGCTGGACAGTGCCGTCATGAACATCGAAGAAGTAGCGTGCCATGGACGGACTCCACGCGAGCGAGGCGGGAGCACCCAGGTCTGTCAGGCACTCACAGCCAGATAAGGATCAGCGATGGATGGTGGGGCGCCGATCGTCGCCTTGACGCAACCACATGAGTGTTTTGGCTGCCGCATCGCAAATCTCGAACTTCGGAGCAGCGCTCTATCATAGGTGAACAACTGGCGTTATGGTGCGAGTGTGTTGGGCGTCGAACCATAAGGCGAGTTGTTCGCTGACGGCTCTTTGCGACATGTAGGTAATGGAGCGGTCGCCATGGACGAACTCCACAGACCGTTTGTTCGCAAACTCGATGCCCTTGCTCCCCTGCATGCGGCGGACAAGGTTGCCCTAGCGGCGATCGAGGCGGATGCGCAGCACTTTCCGTCCGGAACAGACCTCATTCCCGATGGTGGTCGGGCGGAGGGCATGATCGTCCTCGTGGAGGGCTACGCCTGCCGCTACAAGCTGCGGAAGAACGGAAGGCGCCAGATTATAGCCTACCTCGTTCCTGGCGATGTCTGCGACCTCGACGCGTTGGGATTGGACCGGATGGATCATGCCATCGGCACTCATTCAAATTGCCGCGTTACCCGGGTTGAGCCTAACGTCGTGAGCGACTTGCGTCGGCGTCCCGCCGTAGCTCAGGCGCTGCAAACAGCGGCGCGCGTGGACGAGGCGAGGCTGCGGGTCTGGCTCGTGAACCTCGGCTGCCGCTCGGCCGTGGAGCGGCTTGCGCATCTCTTCTGCGAGCTATTCATGCGCCTGCGCGAGGTGGGGCTCGTGAACGGGAACAGCTACCTGCTGCCGGTCATACAGCACGATCTCGCCGACACTACCGGTATGACGCCCGTGCACGTGAACCGCTCGCTTGGTGCGCTCAGGCGTGCCGGGCTGATTGCTCGCAAGGGCAAGCACCTGACGGTCCTCGACCTGCCGCGCCTGATGGCAGTTGCCGAGTTCGACCCGGGCTATCTGCAACTGGGAAGCGGACGGCGGATGGGCGAGATCGCATCATCTTGGATGGAACCACCAATCTGAGCGTTACGGGGAGCCCGTCCGTGCTTGATCTCGTCCCCTCTCAAGACCCACTGGAGCCTTCCGCCACGATCAGCCCCCAGGCTCCCTGATCGTCTACTTCGCCGCCTTCTTCCCTATTGGACGACCTCGTGAGCCTCTTCGCGGCAGGCCGCGGCGATGGGCGATACTGTGACGGGAAGCTGCGAAGGAGACGTGGTAAGCTTCTTGAGCGCGCAGATGAATGCGGTCTCCGAGAACGGTTTCTCCACACGGGGTTGGTGCTTGTAGGCGTCCGCAATCGCCATCATCACGTCGCCCGTCGCGAACATGTACGGCACGCCAATCACACTGAGCTTGTCGGCGACCAGATAGACGGTGCGGCCGTGACCGAGATTGACGTCGAGGATCGCCGCATCAACAACGTCGCTCTCGATGAGGGCGAGCGCCTTCTCGACGGTCGGCGCTGGTCCGACCACGTCGGCGCCTGCCGCCTCAAGCCATTCCGTCATCAGCAAGGCGATGAGGTATTCATCCTCGACCACCAGGACTCGATGGCCGACGAGAACTTGGTCAAGATCGGACATTCGCGTTCAAGCCGGACCGGTGAGATGTCAATCGTAAGGGCATCGGCCGTCGTCCGCGCTGACACAAATTAAACGGCCGGTATTTCAATCCTGTGAGGCCGTGGCGCAATCAAGCGCCATAGCGCTAATTACCGTCAGTTCAGGAACTCAGGAAGATGACGCACGACAACTCACCATGCTGAACTAATCGATCACCGGCATGATCCAGCGTCGCTGGCGGAGCGAGTATCCGTACGCAGGGCACACGACGGAAAGCCTCCACTGTAAGGTTGCATGTGAAGCGGTGGCTGAGTGGGCCAAGGAACATGCGCGGCAGGAGTTGAAGCGGCGTAACAAGGCCGCTCCAAACCCGTAATCGTCCGCCACGAAGGCACCGGCCGTCTGCGTCAGCTTCACCAAACTGGAGCAACTACCGATGGTCTAGGTGCCAGAGAGTCCAAGGCGCATCGACATCATCGCGACCGTGCTCGCGCTCGTCGGCGCCTACACGTTCGCGGTCTGAGCATCATCGTAAGCTGCGCGATGAAACTGAAAGCGGCCAGAACGAACGTCGATCTTGGCTCGGATCAACCTACCTGTCTTCCGAGTTGTCCTGGGCAACCCCAATCCGGTCCCTTCTGGCACAGGTGCTGTCGATAGCGTGTGCGATGTCGGGTGGCATCGACAGGAGTTACGCCCATGCTGACCAGCGTCGCCTACTTCCTTGCCAGCACCCTGATCCTCCAACCGGTTCAAGCGGAGGTGGCTGACCGCCTTCGCCAAGCGAAGGTGGCGCCGCAGGTCGTTGCCCAGGCGCAAAGCTGCGTGTCCTCGGCCCTACCGACCCTGGTTCAGCGCGTTGGGAAGGACTATTGGTGGGCCGTCACTACCGCGGCGGGGATCTGGCTCGGTCTCACGCCTCTTGAACGGGTCGTGGCCGATGTGGCGCCGTCTTGCCGCGAAACCGTTGAGGCGATCCGCGCAAGCTGAGCGGCCTCGAGCGACCGAATGCGGCCAGTGAAGTGACTGCCCGGCTCGGCCAGCGAAACGTGCCCGCCTCGTAGAGGACGATCAAGCCGATCTCTTTACGCCCGGTAGGTCGTCTATGTGCCCCACCAACAGCCCCATACGGCGATTCTGGGCGTTTCTTCGAGATCGTCGCGGACGGCATCCGGGGCTGCTACTTGTTCGCCTCCAGACCCAGGAGGATCGAAACACAGTTCTTCCGGCTTCGTCGCCACCGTCTCATGCTTCCCCGACCGTCAAGGTAAAGGCGCTCAGCTTGTTACCATCTGGGTCGCGGAAGTAGGCCGCGTAGAAGCCGCCGTGGGGACCCGGCTCACCCTCGTTGCTGCCGCCAAGTTCGAGCGCCAGCCGATGCAGGCGATCAACCTGCTCGCGATCCTTGGCGGCGAGCGCTACCATAACGCCGTTGCCGACCGTAGCTGGATTGCCGTCGTAAGGCTTCGTGAGGCCGATACCCCCTCCGCCTCCCGGCCTGCCACAGGCGATGAATTGCTCGCTCTCCATCATCCGACCGACGCCCATCTCCTGGGCCAGCGCGTCGTAGAACTTGGCCGCCTGCACAAGATCGTTCGTCCCGAGCGTCACGTAGCCGATCATTGGGTCCTCCTGCGCTGGCGACCCGCGAGCAACATCTCCAAGACCATCATGCCATGCCGAAGAAGGAGCGAGCTTACGGCGCAGATGAAATCTCCGCTCACCGGATCGAAGTTCGATCGCCAGCGTGTCTGAAGGTGTTTGGACGTAGATACCCTCACGGCGAATATTTCATTCGTCGCGATGATAGCGGCTGGCTATGTAAGAATATGTCCTCACCGCCCGTCCGCCGCCCCTGACACGCGAGAGGCAGTCGGACGGCATTCGACGCAAGTGGATCAACTGCTCGCGGGTTGTTCGAGAACCGACCGATTGACCCAAGCAGATACCCGTGCGCCAGCCGCAGGGGCATGCGAGAGAATGGGAGAACCTTCGGCGAGCCTGTTCCGGGTGATGCGCGCTAGGACCTCCTGCGCCCGGGTGTGCGCTTCACGTGAGCGTTCCCTTTCCTTCTGCGCTTCTTCGATGATCCAGGTCTGACGACGCAGGGAATGAGGCATGAGGTCCAAACTGCGCGAAGGATCGAGGCTCAAAGCGTACGTTATCGGACACTCGCGTGCCAGCTCGCCCAAAAGGGGTACTTCGGAATTCACGATTGACATCGTGCGATCCTGTTAGTCGCAGTGGCCATGGCATTGAAGCCGTTGAGCGTGGTGTTTCACGCGGTCAAATCGTTCCTCAAGTCTACTTGCATGTGGGCAGGAGTAGGGTTCGCCCGATCTTCGTCTCGCAAGCCGAAGCTCGTCCCGCCCATACCTTCGCTATCATCTCGAACCGTGTTGCCATGCTGGAGGACACGATCACCCACACGGCGGCCCGAGGATCGAACGCCCTGATCGGTCGCAACATCCTCCAGACGATGACGTTCATGACGCCCGACGAGAACGAGCAGATGCAGACGCTGAACGCCTGGACCGGGCGGCGCGATTTTGTGGTCCTGCGCCACGTGGACGAGTTCAACCATTCAGCAGGCAGGAACCTCGGCTTTCGGCGCCGCCGTGATGTCGAGCACTACGTTCTGGTGCGATGGCGGTTGGAAGTTCATGGGTTGCTCCTAAGGGCGCTCCTGTGACGTTGCGATTGACGGCAGCGGTCAAAGAGCGCCGGATGGGCAGGGGGCTCCTGCTGGAGTCTCGGTCATGCTTCAGGACAGCAACCCGGCAAGCCCCCTCGATCGGCCTGTCCATACCGATGCCTCGCCTCCAGGTCCGAAGGGCTGGCCGCTCCTCGGGAGCCTGATCGGCTTTGCTCGTGACTGTCCGCCGTCAGCACTCCTGAGACAGATTGAGGGTCTTCACGAACGGAGGATGGCTGGTTCATCGTAGCCCCCAGGAGCGAAGATGAAACAGTCATCCGGGCCGGTACGGAAGCCGGCGGAGGCCGTGATCAAGGACATCCGCCGCGCTACGCGTCGGCAGTTCTCGGCCGAAGAGAAGATCCGCATCGTGCTGGAAGGCCTGCGCGGCGAGGACAGCATCGCCGAGCTGTGCCGGCGCGAAGGCATCGCCAGCTCGATGTACTACGGCTGGTCCAAGGAGTTCCTGGAAGCCGGGAAGAAGCGGCTGGCCGGCGACACGGCCCGTGCCGCCACCGCCGATGAGGTCAAGGACCTGCGCCGCGAGGCGGGCGCGCTGAAGGAGGTCGTGGCCGACCTCGTCCTGGAGAACCGCCTGCTCAAAAAAAGCATGAGCGGGGCTGGGGGCGACGAGGCATGAGGTACCCGGCCCCCGAGAAGCTGGAGGTCATCCGGCTGGTCGAGCAGTCCCACCTGCCGGTGCGCGCCACCCTGGACAAGCTCGGCGTCGCCCGAGCCACGTTCTACCGTTGGTACGACACCTACCAACGCGGCGGCCCCGAGGCTCTGGTCGATCGCCCCTCGCGACCAAGCCGGGTGTGGAACCGCCTGCCCATGGAGGTTCGCGAGCAGATTGTCGCGCTCGCGCTGGAAGAGCCGGAACTCAGCCCGCGCGAGCTGGCGGTACGCTTCACCGACGAGCGGCGGTACTTCGTCTCCGAAGCCACCGTCTACCGCCTGCTCAAAGCTCAGGATCTGGTCACCAGCCCGGCCTATATCGTCGCCAACGCCGCCGATGAGTTCCGCGACAAGACCACCGCGCCCAACCAGCTTGTGCGTCGTCAGATGATTTGAGACGGTTTGCGGTGCTCAGGAACGGAGGCTCTGGTCCATCTGGGTGAGGGTTAGGCGGCCTGCGCGTGATGGCGCAAGCGGCGGTGCATGAGAGTCTGGCGCTTGATCTGCGCTCGATCGCGCAGGATGGCCTCGCCACGGCCGAAGTAGACGTCGGACGGGGTGAGGTTGCCCAGGCTCTCATGAGCCCGGACATGGTTGTAGTGCTCGACGAAGGCGGCGACCCGCGCCTCCAGCTCGCCGGGCAGGTAGGCGTGTTCGAGCAGGATGCGGTTCTTGAGCGTCAAGTGCCAGCGCTCGATCTTGCCCTGTGTCTGCGGATGGCGGGGCGCCCCCCGGATGTGGGTCATGCCCCGGCTGCCGAGCCACGTGGCCAAGTCAGCCGCGACGTAGCTCGATCCGTTGTCGGTGAGCAGCCGTGGCCGGTGTGCCACCTGCACGGGGTCGAGGCCGGCAGCCGTAAGCGCCAAGTCGAGTGTGGCGGTGACGTCGCTGGCCTGCATCGTCGTGCACAGCTTCCAAGCTACGATGTAGCGCGAGAAGTCATCCAGCACCGTCGAGAGATAGTACCAGCCCCAGCCGACGACCTTCAGGTAGGTGAAGTCCGTCTGCCACAGCTGGTTGGGCGCGGTGGTCTTGTCGCGGAACTCATCGGCGGCGTTGGCGACGATATAGGCCGGGCTGGTGACCAGATCCTGAGCTTTGAGCAGGCGGTAGACGGTGGCTTCGGAGACGAAGTACCGCCGCTCGTCGGTGAAGCGTACCGCCAGCTCGCGCGGGCTGAGTTCCGGCTCTTCCAGCGCGAGCGCGACAATCTGCTCGCGAACCTCCATGGGCAGGCGGTTCCACACCCGGCTTGGTCGCGAGGGGCGATCGACCAGAGCCTCGGGGCCGCCGCGTTGGTAGGTGTCGTACCAACGGTAGAACGTGGCTCGGGCGACGCCGAGCTTGTCCAGGGTGGCGCGCACCGGCAGGTGGGACTGCTCGACCAGCCGGATGACCTCCAGCTTCTCGGGGGCCGGGTACCTCATGCCTCGTCGCCCCCAGCCCCGCTCATGCTTTTTTTGAGCAGGCGGTTCTCCAGGACGAGGTCGGCCACGACCTCCTTCAGCGCGCCCGCCTCGCGGCGCAGGTCCTTGACCTCATCGGCGGTGGCGGCACGGGCCGTGTCGCCGGCCAGCCGCTTCTTCCCGGCTTCCAGGAACTCCTTGGACCAGCCGTAGTACATCGAGCTGGCGATGCCTTCGCGCCGGCACAGCTCGGCGATGCTGTCCTCGCCGCGCAGGCCTTCCAGCACGATGCGGATCTTCTCTTCGGCCGAGAACTGCCGACGCGTAGCGCGGCGGATGTCCTTGATCACGGCCTCCGCCGGCTTCCGTACCGGCCCGGATGACTGTTTCATCTTCGCTCCTGGGGGCTACGATGAACCAGCCATCCTCCGTTCGTGAAGACCCTCAATCTGTCTCAGGAGTGCTGACGGCGGACAATTACCTGCGCGCTCTCACCCGGTGGCTTCGAGGAGCCTGGTAGGTCACCGTCATCAGCGCGCAGGGGTTGAGCATCGCACAGCCTACGACAAGGAAGAACGGCCGCGAGGGAGCAGCGCTGAGACCAAAAGGGTAGGATCGTTACGGCGCTACGACTCTGAAGTAGTAGGCGTCACCGATCGCTCCAGCGGCCTGCTGGATGAGCCAGTTGGCCTCGGGAGTTCATTAGCTGGACGCTCACTCCTGACACCCCAAGCGGACATTCGAAGTGCTGACACCGAAGGTCCGGATGGGATAGGGAGCGGGCATTCAGCGAGGTGATCGCAAGAGACTGCGCCGCCATCGGAAGCTGACGTTTGCCTACCTCGACATTATGGAACGACCCTGCCGAGGCGGGTCGCTCCTGTCATAAGGTCAGGCGGTGACGACGATCTTCCCGACCTGCTCGTTGCTCTCCATGAAACGGTGCGCCTCCACGATCTCGTCGAGCTTGAACGTCCTCGCGACGACCGGCTTCAAGGCACCCAAGGCCAGCCCCCTCACGATGAAGTCCTTCGCCTTCTCCAGGCGCACGGGATCCATCGTGATCTCGAAGAGCTGGTAGCCGCGCACGGTCAAGTCCTTGCCCAGGAGCGGCATCACCGGCACTGATAGGGGCGTCGTATCGAGGGCGCCATACTGGAAGAAGATGCCGAGGTAGCCAAGCGCCTCCAAGATCTTGGCGACTTCCGAGCCCCCGACCGGGTCGAAGGCAACGTGGGCTCCCTTGCCATCGGTGATGCGCTCCACCTCGGCTACGAGATCCTGCTCCTCGGTGGCGATGACGTGGGCGGCCCCGTGCTTGAGGAGTTCGTCGCGCTTGTTGCTCCGGCGCGTCAGGGCGACCGGGACGGCCCCCAATGCGTTGGTGATCAGGATGGCCGCCAAGCCGACGCTGCTGGAAGCCGCACGGATCAGCACTGTCTGGCCAGCTTGGACATTCGCGATATCGACGAGCGCGCCGTAGGCGGTCACGAACATCATCCAGGTCGCGGCGGCTTCCTCCCACGAGAGGTTGGCCGGGTGCTTTACAACCCCGAAGGCGGGCGCATTCACGACCTCGCCGTGTAGGCCGTACTCGCCGAGCAGGAAGCAAGGCACGACGCTTACCGCATCGCCGATAGAGAAGCCCTCGACGTCAGGTCCAAGGGCCTCGACGGTGCCGGCGGCCTCGTAGCCGAGCGTAGCCGGGAACTGCGGCTCGGTCACATACTGGCCGGTCCGAAACATGACTTCAGCCCGGTTCAGGCCCATGGCCTTCACCCGAATCTGAACCTCTCCGGCCTTCGGCGCAGAGACCTGGACGTCCTCGACCTTCAGCACCTCGGGACCACCGGTCTCATGGAAGCGGACGACGCGGGGCATTGGCATTCCTTCATGTTTGCAATCGACGATGCCTGAACGTAGGTGCGTCTCACTGTTCCGATAACGTGCTAAATTCTGCGCGCAGTAATGAGCAGGATAGAGCAATGCGTGGCAGCGAGCTTGGCGAACTAGCCGCCTTCTTGGCGGTCGCCCGGCACCGTAGCTTCCGGAAGGCCGCAACCGAGCGTGGTGTCGCCTCGTCCGCCATCAGCCACGCGATCCGTAACTTGGAGGAGCGCGTCGGCGTCAGGCTGCTCCAGCGAACCACCCGGAGCGTCGCTCTCACCGACGCGGGCGAACGCTTCCTCGCCGACCTCGCACCGGCCTTCGAGCAGATCGAACGGGCTCAGGAGGGCCTAAACACGTTCCGAGCAACGCCATTTGGGACCGTCCGGATCAACCTACCGACGTCCCTCGCGCCCTTCTTGTTGCGTGACGTCATCGGCTCGCTAGTCGCGGAGAACCCTGGCCTGCGCCTCGACATCGTGGCGACTGATCGCCTGATCGACATCGTCGAGGAAGGCTTCGACGCCGGCATTCGGTTCGGCGAGGTGCTGTCCCGAAACATGATCGCGGTACGGATTGGGCCAACGCAACGCTTTGCGGTCGTTGGCTCGCCCGACTACTTGGATCAGCATCCGGCGCCGGAGCACCCACGGGACCTCCAGCATCACGTCGGCATCCGGTACAGCTTCCCGAGCGGCAGGATCTTAAACTGGCGGTTTAAGCGGGATGATGAGGCCATCGAAGTCGACGTCGATGGGCCGGTCACACTCGACCACCAGGAGCTGATGGTCGAAGCAGCCGTAAAGGGCGCTGGGTTGGCCTACGTCTGGGAGGATCGCGCCCGACCGTACCTCGAAACCGGCACGCTTCGCCGATGCCTCGAAGATTGGTGCCCCGTACGAGATGACCTGTTCCTCTACTACCCCAGTCAGCGGCATCTTTCCGGCGGTCTTAGGGCGCTGATCGACCGGTTGAAGGTCTGAATGGACGGAGCCTCAAGTTCGGAGACCAACGATGCCATCACTGGTCACCTGCGGCAGGCGTTCCGAGAAACCTTGGCCCTGTCGAACGTTCCAGACGGCTGCCCTGCCTGTTCCAAGCGGCTGGTGAGCATTCTCGAACGCCACGTCCGTCCGAAGCCTTGGCCCCTTGGGGCCGAACAGGCCTGGGACAAAACTCGATGCTCGCTCTCGTCCTCGACGACGCCGAGACGAACAATCTGGTCATGGTGGCCTCTCTGCGGCCGCTCGCCGGATGCGTGCCGCACGACTTCACTGTGCCGGCCGAGGCGCTCGCCTTCGCTGAGGCTCGCGCTTCCGAGATTGGGGTCGTCATCACGGACTACGAGATGCCGAGCATGAACGGCATCGAGTTCATCCGGGCAGTGCGGCGCGTGCCCGGCCTCGCGCACGTGCCGACCGTCATGGTGACGAGCCACGACCAGCGCAGCCTGCGCCGCAAGGCGCTGGAGGCGGGTGCCACCGACTTCCTCACCACAAGCCGGCCGACGCGGCTGAGATCCGCGCCCGTGTCACGAACCTGCTCGCCCTCTCAGAGGCTCACCGGGCGCAGCGCGACCACGCCGCGCAGCTCGCCCGCGAGGTCGCTGCCGCGGTCGCACTCGTCGAGGAGCGGGAGCGCGAGATCGTCTCGACCCTCATGCGCGCCGCCGAGCACCGTGACGCGGACACAGGTGACCATATCTTGCGTGTCTCCGCCTATGTCGGGCTGATCGCCGAGGCGATGGGCATGTCGCCTGCCGGACGCCGGCATCTCGCACTGGCCGCGACCATGCACGATGTCGGAGAGATCGCCGTGCCCGACGCCATCCTGCTCAAGCCCGGACCGCTGACGCCGGAGGAGCACCGGCAGATGGAGACGCACGCCGAGCGCGGCCAGCGCATCCTCGGCGGCAGCGCCTCGCCCGTCATGCGGGCTCGCCGCGGAGATCGCGGCGAGCCACCACGAGCGCTGGGACGGGGCTGGCTACCCGTACGGCCTGAAGGGTGAGGCCATCCCACTGTCCGGCCGCATCGTCGCGGTGGCCGGCGTCTTCGACGCGCTGACGACGGAGCGCCCCTATAAGCAGGCATGGTCGCCCGAGCGCGCCCGCCAGCACCTAATCGAGAGCGCTGGCGCCCACTTCGACCCGGCGGTGGTCACGGCGTTCCTGAGCCGATGGCCCCAGGTCGAAGCGGATCTGCATCTGCGGACGGCCAACCAAGCGGTACCTGCTGCCGCCTGAGTGAATAACGCGGTCCCAGAACTCCTCGGCCCGGAACTGGTCGAGTTGGCTCTCGACCTTCTAGAAGTGGGCCTAGACGCGGGCAGCTGAGAGGCGATAGACCATCGCCGCTGCTTTTTCTCAGGTGCAGTCCGTCCTACTTGCCAGGCTTTTGCCGCCTTTGTCTCATCGGAAGCGCTGGCAGCGCGGCCCGGTGTCGGCGAACCATCCCTCAACTCTGGATTATCTCGCGGATGCGCGTCGCCAGGGCTTCAACCGGGAAGGGCTTGGTCATCATCTGCATGCCTGGTTCGAGGTGGCCGTTCCCGAACATCGCGTTCTCGGCATAGCCGGTGATGAACAGCACCTTGAGCTCGGGCCGCCCTTCGCGGGCCTGGTCGGCGAGCTGGCGCCCGTTCAAGCCCGGTAGGCCGACGTCGGTGACCAAGAGGTCGATGCGCTCGTGCGACTGCAGAACGGCGAGGCCGGAGGGTCCGTCCTGCGCCTCCAAGGCCCGGTAGCCGAGATCGTGCAGCACCTCGACGATGAGGTCGCGCACCACCGGCTCGTCCTCCACGACCAGCACCGTCTCGCCGGTCTCGGCCCGGTGCGCTTGCGTCAGGCCCGATGCCTGCGTGTCCTCCCCGGTCAAAGCTCCGCGATGGCGCGGCAGGTAGATCTTCACTGACGTGCCCTGCCCGACCTCCGAGTAGATCTTGGCATGCCCCTCCGACTGGCGCGCGAAGCCGTAGATCATCGACAGGCCGAGCCCCGTTCCCTGGCCGATGGGTTTCGTCGTGAAGAACGGGTCGAAGGCCCGCGCGACGACGTCCGGCGGCATGCCGGTGCCGGTATCGGTCACGCAGATGCAAATGTACTGGCCGGGCTCCACCCCCGGGTGCAGCTTGGCATAGGCCCGGTCGAGGTGCGTGTTGCAGGTCTCGATGGTGAGCTTGCCGCCGTCTGGCATGGCGTCGCGCGCGTTGATGGCCAGGTTCAGGACAGCGCTTTCGAGCTGGTGCGGGTCGCAAAGCGTCGGCCACAGGCCGCCTGCGGTGACGATCTCCAAGCTGACGGCCTCGCCGATTGTCCGGCGCAGCAGATCCTCCAGCGAGGTCACGAGCGTGTTGGCGTTGACCGGCTTCGGGTCGAGGGGCTGCCGGCGAGCGAAGGCCAGCAGGCGGTGCGTCAGGGCGGCCGCGCGATTGGCCGAGGACATCGCCGCCTTGGCATACTTCTCGATGGTGTCGGTTCGACCCTGCGCGACGCGGGTCTGCATCATGTCGAGGGAGCCGACGATGCCGGTCAGGAGGTTGTTGAAATCGTGTGCGATGCCGCCCGTCAGTTGGCCCACGGCTTCCATCTTCTGGGCTTGGCGCAGCGCCTCCTCGGTTTCAGCGAGGGCTTGTGCGGCCTCCTTTTCGGCAGTGATGTCACGCCCGACCGCGTGGATGAGATCCTCGGCGGGAACGGCCGTCCACGAGAGCCAGCGGTAGCTGCCGTCCTTCTGGCGATAGCGGTTCTCGAACCGTAGGGTGGTCACCCCCCCCGACAGCTTCCCGACCTCCGCAAGCGTGGCGGCGACGTCGTCCGGATGGACGAGGTCCATGAAGGCGCTACCGATGAGCTCACGCTCATCCCACCCGAGCAGCGTGGTCCAGGCCGGGTTCACCGCCTCGATGGTGGCGTCGTAGCGCGCGACCAGCATGACGTCCGTCGAGAGCCGCCACATGCGGTCACGGTCGGCCGTACGCTCCGCTACCAACCGTTCAAGGTCCTCGCGCGAGCGCGCCAGGACCTCGCGCGCCTCGACGATGTCCTGGATGTCGGTGCAGGTGCCGAACCAGCGCGTGATCCGGCCCGCCTCGTCGCGCATTGGCAGGGCTCGTCCGAGCGTCCAGCGGTACTGCCCTGTGCGGTGGCGCAGCCGGTACTCGATCCGGTAGGGCTCGCCCGTTGCAAGACACGCACTCCAGGACGTCCACGTGCGCGCCCGGTCACCCGGGTGGACGATGTCCTCCCAGTCCTTGCCGTCCGTCGAGCCTGCCGGCACGCCGGTGAAGTCGTACCAGCGTTGGTTGAAGTAATCGTGGTGGCCGTCGGGACCCGTCGACCACACCATCTGGTCGATGGAGTTGGCGATGGCCTGGAACTTGGCCTCGCTCTCGCGAAGGCGCTCCTCGACCTGCTTGCGGTCGGTATCATCGAACTGGATGCCGTCCCAGACGAGCGAACCGTCGGGCTGCCGCCGAGGCGCCGAGATGATGCGGCTCCAGCGCACCTCCCCGTCGCTACGACGGAAGGGCGTCTCGAAGTCGAACGGCGCGAGGTCCCGGATCGCGACGTGCTCGGCTGCGGCCAAGCCCTCGCGGTACTCGGGCAGGATCAGGTCGTAGGCCGCGGCCGGGTCGAGCAGCGCGGCCTCGGCCGACATGCCGGTCATGCGCTCGAAGCCCCGCGACACGTAGAGGAAGCGCCGGTTCGAACCATCCCTGTCCATCGCGATTTGGTAGACCATGCCGCCAGGCAGGTTGTCCGCCAGAGCGCGCAGTCGCGCCTCGGCCTCGCGCAGCGCCTTCTCGCGCTCCCGGCGTTCCGTCACATCGCGGTAGAACAACGCCAACCCTTCCGGATGCGGGTAGGCTCGCACCTCCAGCCAAGCCGCGTGCCCATCGGGCCAGACGTGACGGTGCTCCAGCGTCAAGGGCATCCGCTCGCGCATGGCTCGCAGATACATCTGTCCGATGGGCATCTGCTCCGAGCCCGGATAGATCTCCCAATGCGAGCTCCCGAGCACCTCGCCGGGCGGCCGCTCCTCCAACCGGAAGCCTTCCGCGTTCATCTGTAGGATGCGGAAATCACGGTCGAGCAGCATGAAGCCCTCGCCCATGCCCTCCAGCACGCCGGAGGCTCGGGCCTCGCTCGCGCGCAGGGCCTCCTCGGCTTTCACCTTGGCGGTCGTTTCCGTGCAGGCGCAGAACATGCCGCCGACCTCGCCTTCGTCGTCCCGAACGGGCGAGTAGGAGAAGGTGAACCAGGTCCGCTCGTCGTAGCCGTGTCGGTTCATGACGAGCGGCAAGTTCTCGGCCCATGTCGCCTCGCCCGCCATGGCGCGGTCGATCAGCGGCGCGATGTCGTCCCAGATCTCGGCCCAGATGTCGTGGAAGCGGCTTCCGAGGGCGGCCGGATGCTTGTCGCCGAGGATTTCCGCGTAAGGCTCGTTATAAAGGAATCCGAGCTCCGGCCCCCAAGCCACGAACATCGGGAACTTGGAGCCGAGCATCAGGCTCACGGCCGAGCGCAGGCACTGCGGCCAGGTCTCCGGCCGCCCGAGCGTTGAATTCGACCAGTCATGGGCGCGCATACGTTCGCCCATCCGTCCCCCGCCCGAGAGGAAGTTGAGGTTCGGGGAGCCGGCACTCTCGGTCATACGCTACTGGAAAGCCTGGGCGCGGGGTAGGGACGGTCCGAAACCAGGTTCGGTTGAGCGGACGGTCTTAGGGGGCTATGGAACGGCGAGGTGGCGAGTTTGCGGCCGGGTACTGGTCGGGCGAGGCTGCCGCGTCCAGGCCTAGCGTCAGACCCGTGCCAGCGCAGGAGGTTATAAGCGGAGCAGATCACCGCCTATTCGCTCCGGTCCATGATCTTGTTGAGGCCAGACAGGCTCTGCAGGCAGAGCGGGATACTAATACCCTAGCCTCTAAGGGGCTTCAGAACGACAATATCGAGTTCCCAGCGTATCACCACTTCCGGCACTGCCTTGCAGATCGGCCGCAGGCAACAGGCGTCGCCATCGAAGGTGTCCTATGCGGCGTGAGGCTGGAGGGTTGGCAAATCGACTGTCCGTTGAGTCTCACCCACCCTCCAGGCTCATTTAGTGCGAGCGTCTCCGGCCGCTGACACACTTTAGCCGGCCTTAACAGGTACTTACGCAACCACAGGCGGGACCATTTGGCAAAAAATCGGTACAAAACTGCCAGATCCCCGCATTCATAGCCTTCCTATCTGATCACGCCTCTGTGATCGTACGCCTCGTCCTTGGGGGAAGAACCTATGAAGTTAAGCGAGCGCCACTTTCTACAAGCGATGTGCATGCGCCATGAGACTTGGATCAACCGGCGCTCTCCTCATGTGGCCGCCGTCATTCACCGCGCAAAGCTCAAGAAGGCATCTTGTTCTAAGTCAAAGAACAAGTCTTTGCCTCACAACGACAATGTTATCGAATTAGCATTGCCTGACAAAACGGGACGATCGCTCTTCGGCAGCGGCGCGCCTCAGCCCAGCGAACTTGGCGCTCAGCTCACCACGGCAATTTTCTAAAAATAATCTTCAACGTCGGGGTGTTCGGTCCCGGCATGTGGTGTGACGGATCGAGCCTGAAGCGTTCGGGCTCTTTCGTCCAGGTCTGGCAGATGAACTCATAAGGTGTGAGGCCGCGCAGGGTCTTGAGTCGGCGGCCGTAGTTGTAGGCATCCACGAACAGCTGCAGGTGCATCCGGAGCTCGTCGTGGCTGGCGTAATGGTAGCGCTTGACCGTGGCGTCCTTGATGGTGCGGTTCATCCGCTCGACTTGGCCATTCGTCCACGGGCAGCGCGGCTTGGTCAGGCGATGCTCGATCTTGGTCTGCTCGCAGGCCCACTCGAACGAGTGCCAGCGGTAGATGCGTGGCTCGTCGCGTTCGGCCCAATAAGCTGCCGCCTTAGCCTCGGCCTCCTCGTCCACCGGATGGTTGTCGGTGAACTGGATGCCATTATCCGTCAGCACCGTGTGGATCGTGTACGGCACGGCGGCGACCAGATCGTGTAGAAAGGCTGCCGCGATCCGTTGAGTCGCCTTCTCGTGCAGTTGAACGAATGCGAACTTGCTCGTGCGATCGATGGCCACGAACAGGTGCAGCTTGCCCTGTTCCGTGCTGACCTGTGCGATGTCGATGTGAAAGTAGCCGATCGGGTAGGCCTTGAAGCGCGACCGCTTAGGCTTGTCGCCGTCCACATCCGGCAGGCGGCTGATGCCGTGACGCTGCAGGCAGCGGTGGAGTGACGAGCGGGTCAGATGCGGCAGGCTCGGCTGCAGCGCGTAGAGGCAGTCGTCGAGCGGCAGCAGGGTGTGCCGCCGGAAGGCGACGATGACCGCCTCGTCCTCCAGGCTGAGCACGCTGGAGCGGGGCTCCTTCGGCCCCATCCGTGCATCCGTGCTGGTCTGGCGTGAGCGCCACTTCTGCACCGTCGTGGGGCTGATGCCGTAGCGCTTGGCAGCGGCCCTCACGCTCTCTTGACGAGCTTGGATTGCCCGACGGACCGTCTCAGTCGTCGTGGCGCTGCCGTGGAGAACTTGTCCCATAGCGCGTCCCTCCATGCGGCATCAGTTGTATCACCACACAGCGGGACCGAATATGCCGGTCAGGTCAACGAGCGGCAACGACTGATTGTACGATCATTCCACCATACGTTTGCCTCGACAACTCATAGTTATATCGGTTATTTACTCCTGAAGACTTGTTCCGGTCCGGACTGCCGCCGGTGCTTATAAAAACTCATTCCAGTCTTAAGAATATGCGGCGCGCGTGTACGATAGCAGTCGTTGAGCAAGCAAGACTGCCGTTGGCGCATCAACGGCCGAGGCGTCTGCTCCTACCTGCCTGACGAACTCCGGATGCTCTAGGAAAACCGGACCGCCGACCATGACGCCGATCGAGGGGTTGCGGGCGGCTCGACGCACGGCACGGATTGAGGCGGCCAACTGATCGAGGTGTGACTCACGGCTGAGGGTCAGGCCCACAACGCCGAACCATTCCGATCCGACCATTTCGGCAATCTGCCGGTCGCTGCAGGCGAGACCACTCACCACATTCCAGCCGGCCTTGCATAGGAACTGCTCCACAATCGCTATGCCAAACGTGTGCTGCTCACCGGGTGCTCCCATCAGAAGGACGCGGCGCTTGTCGTCAAACGGCGCGATACAACCGTCAGTGCGGAACGTGGACAATAGGAACTGCAATTGGGCGAGACCTGCCGTCACCTCAATGAAGTCGCACAGATCCTCGTCCCATAGGCGTCCCAGCAAAGCTGCAGAGGGCGCGAGCAGGTCGAGAAACAGCTCATCGGCCGAATGGCCCTTCTCCACCAGAGCTTTGAATGCGATGATGAGGGCGGCGACATCCTGCTTGAGAACGAGGTCAGTGAAGTCTGCGACCAGCTGCGTGTCGGGCTTAGGCAGGGCACTAGGCCCTACTTGCATATCCGATCGATTCAGCAGCATCAGCCGCGGGATGATTTCGTCTTGGATGACGCGGCCGAGAGTTAGGGTACGCTCGCGCGCTTCATCAGCGGATCGCCGTCGCGCATAAGCCTCTCGGACTTCGGCGACTTCAGCAAGCTCGGCCGTCAGCAGGTCGGCCCACTCATGATGGGATGGTCCGAGGTCCAGCACAGCGCCCTCCCACGATCCAGGGCTGAATCCCTAGGTGTCTGTGACCGTCGGCGCGGCCATGCCAAGGCGCTAGAAAACTCTCAAATTCTCAAATTGTAAAGCAAGCGCCCTTTTCGGCAGCCCACTGGTCGGCATCCCGATGGGGCTCACTTGATTGCGTAAACCGTTCCCCCCAGCCTACGACTTCGCCGTGAGCAACTCCTGCAGGATCAGATCAGCTGCGCGGACGAGCTGCTCGGCAGTTTGTGCAACGGTGGCGTCTTGTGACATCGCGGTCGCGGCTAGCTGCAGCGTGCGAAACTCCTGAAGGCGCGTGACCGGATCGCTGCCTCGCGCGGCGGCGGACCGCACAAGCCCCTGAACAAGCTCACGCGCTAAACGCTCATCGAGGCCCAGAACTGTCCGCGGCGTCTGAACCTTTGGAGCCTGATTGCGAGCGCCACTTAAGTCTGCGGCGCGAGCAGAAATCTGCGCTTGGCGTGGAAGTTTGCCAGGTTGCCTGTTGGGTGAACGCGTCATTGCCCTGCTCGTGTTGACGGCGATCTTACACACTCTGGGTGAGAATGCTGCTCAACCGTGCCGCCTCGTTCCGAGTACGTGCGCCCTCGACGTAGTTCCTGCCGCCAGTGGCAGCCGCGAGAGCGAACAGGGGAACGGCGAGTGGAGACGCCCGAAAGGCCGACACTCAGAGCCGGAGGGGCGTTAGTGATTTGACGAGGCGCATTTGATACTCATGTCGCCCGTGGTCCATGCTTGAGCCAAACTCGTTCAACCTTTAGAACCAACTGGCGACTAAACTAAAACATGCAACAATTCTGCTCGCCTCTGCATCATGAGCGGACGTCTTGTTGCGCTAGGCTGAACGTCCGGTAATGGCGCGAAGCAGAAGCAGGGAGCCTCCGGCAACGCTATCCGAAGCGGTTCCGCGATCGACGCAGTGGTCGCCCCGTGACAGGGTCTCGCCGGGGGAAGTCCAGCGCACGCGGACATGACGACCACTCCAGGAACAGCACCAGGCTGTCGACCTGATCGTCATGCCGGCCGTTCGGAAACGCCAACAGCTCCCGCCGAAACACCTCAAGCCACGGCGCCTCACGCGGCAGCCGATAACGGCCGCTCTCCAATCGCGCCGTCTGCGCCTCGAGCCTTGTGCGCTTGTCCAGTCGGACGGGCCAATCGACGAAGAGCCGTGCCCGGTTGCTCTCCTCCTGTCTCAGCTGCTGCAGAAGGGAGATGCCCGAGCCGGCATGCTCCACGACGACGACGTCAGCCTTCCAGCGGGCAGCAAGCCCCTGAACCCGACGCTTCAGGTCCGGGAAGTCCAGCCGCTGTCGCTCCAGATCGAGCAGATGCCAGCGCCCGTCGTGGAATCCGAAGGTCAGGCCGACTGAGAAGTCGCTCGTCGGCTCCGCCGTCAGCGCCGTATCCCAACTCTGAACCACGCACTGGTAGGACTCCCGCGGAAGCGGCGTGTCGTAGCTGCCGAACCACTCCCAGCGGATCCGGTTACCGCCAGGAGGCGTCGGATCCTGCTGGTACTGCGCGGAGAAGGCAGCGCCGCCCATGCTGACACGCAGCTCTTCCAGAACTTGTCGCGGCTCTCGCTCCGGGCACAGCACCGCATCCTTGCTGCGATGATGAACCTCGCCGAAGCCAATCGGCACCGCTTCCTCTTGGATGGCGATCGCCGGCAGGTTGAGGTGCTCGAACTGGCCGGAGTTGATCAGGTAGCCGGCAAGGTCGTCCTCGTGCAGCCGCTGCTGAATGGCTACAATGCGCCCGCTCGCCTTGTCGTTCAGGCGCGAGAGCAGCGTCTGTTCGTAGTAGGCCCTGACCTCTTCGCGCTTGGCCGGTGAGGAGGCGTCACCCGCCTTCATCAGGTCGTCGATGATGATGAGGTCGGCGCCAAAGCCTGTCCCGGCACCACCCAGCGAGAGCGCCTTGCGGCCACCCTTGGCGGTGGTGATCTGCTCGTCCTCGCGGTTGCCGCCCAGCGCCAGCCGGGTACCTGGGAACAGTGCTCTGTACCAATCCTGGCCCAGCAGCAGCCGGAAGTCGCGAGCATGCTTGGCAGCCAGCTCTCCTCCGTAGCTCGCGACCATGATCTTGATGCTGGGATCACGGCCGAGCAGCCAAGCTGGGAAAGCGACGGCCGTGCAGATCGACTTGAGGTGGCGAGGCGGCACGGTGATGAGCAGGCGCCGGCACTCGCCGCGGGCAACCCGCTCAAGCGCGTGCGTCATCGCGCGCACGTGCCAAGCCGGGATGAAGCTGTCGCCGGGGTGCAGGCCGGCGAACGCCTTCCAGGCGAAGAAGTAGAGGTACTCGCGCAGGAGCGCGTCGCGCAGCTGGGTATCGTGGAACACGGCGCTTCTCCTCAGTGGCAGGCTGGTGGCGGCAGCGACGCAGCGAACCCCTGCTGCGGCGGGCCGGCCTCACCCAAAGCATCCGCGTCATCATCGGCGGCGGACGCGTTCGGTGCAGCGGCCGGATCGATCTGGGCTCTAGCCTGGATCATCGCGGCAAAGCTTGCGATGATCTGGTGGTCCGTCGCGTCGATCGGGTGCGCCGGCGTCAGCACCGGGTCGGATGGCGGCCCCCGCTCGATCATGACGCCGCCGCCAAAGTCGCGCAGAAGGCGCGTCGCTCCAAGCTGCCCGCGGCAGGAAGCATCGACCAGTTGCCGGCTGACGACCTCACGCTTGGTGAGGCGCTTCTCGCGTCCACCCTCCCGCACGACGGCGGTACGGTCGAGCTCACGCTCGACCGCCTCCATGAGGGTCTTGGGCTTCCTGGGCCGGCCTTTCGGGTTGCCGCACTGGCCCGGCTTGAACCGGCTCGCACGCGGAGGCCGACCGTAGCCAACCTCGTAATCCGCCGATCCAGAATCATCGGCGCCGAGAGGGACGCCTGTTCTCTGCCGCTTAGACATGGCTTCCTTCCCCCATCGCCATGCCAGGCTGCATCGTTGCGGAAGGCTGGCTTGCCGCGAGGCTGATGACGGCTGAACGTCCCTCGTCCCGGGCAAGGCTAGCAGCCTGCTCGGCGAAGGAAGCTCCGGTGATCGCGTGCACGGCCTCCCGACCGCTCAGCGCCTGCCAGCGGCGCACCGCGACATCGACGTAGACCGGATCGAGTTCGATGCCGTAGCCAACCCGCCCTGCCCTCTCGGCTGCAATCAGCGTCGTGCCCGAGCCACAGAAAGCATCGAGCACGCGCTCGCCACGACGGGTGCAGTCCTTGATCGCGTCGATGACCAGAGCCACCGGCTTGACTGTCGGATGCGAGGACAGCTCCCGTATCCGGTGACGGCCGAAGGTGTTCACGCCGGCATAATCCCAGACGTTGGTGCGGTAGCGGCCGTGCCGACCAAGCTCGACCGTATTGAGGTGCGCCGCGCCGGGCTTGCGCAGCACGAAGATGAGCTCGTGTTTGGAGCGGTAGAACGAGCCCATGCCGGCGTTGGTCTTGTTCCAGACGCAGATGTTGAGCTGCTCCAGGCCTATCTGCCGTGCGGCCGTGCTCAGCTCGAACACGTGCCGATGATCCATGGCCAAATACATCAGGCCGCCGGGCACCAGCCGCTCGCGCAGATGTGCCATGGCCTGAACGAGGAAGGCGACGAACTCGGCCTCGCTCATCTCGCCTGAGGCCATCGCGAACTCACGATGCTGCACCTTGCCCGAACCGCAGACGTGACCGGAGACCGGGACGTTGTAGGGCGGATCCGAGAACACCATCCGAACGCTCTCGCCTTGCAGCAGCATGGCGTAGTTGTCCGCCTCAAGAGCCGAGGCATAGAGTAGACGATGCGGACCCAACTGCCAGAGGTCGCCCGCTTGCGTGACGGCGGAACCGGCCGCCAGCGGCGGACAGACATCGGCAGGGTCGGCGGCTGCCTTGTCATTGGGCGGATCCAGGATGAGGTCGATCTCGGCAGTCTCGAAGCCGGTCAGCTCGAGTTCGAACTCAAGCTCGAGCCCGGTGAGCTCGGCCAGTTCGACAGCGAGCGCCTCGCGGTTCCAGCCGGCATTCTCGGCCAGCCGGTTGTCGGCAAGGCGGAATGCGCGCAGGCGCTCAGGGGAGAGGTGCCCGGCTCGGATGACGGGCAGACGAGGCAGTCCGAGGTGCTTGGCGGCCAGCCAGCGGCCATGGCCTGCCACGATGGTGTTGTCGGCGGCGGCGATGACGGGCACGAGGAAGCCGAACGCGCGCAGACTGGCGGCGATCTGCGCGATCTGCTTGTCGGAGTGCTGTCGCAGGTCGCGGTCGTAGGCGGTCAGGCTGTCACTGGGAACGAGCTCGATTGTCTCGACGAGGAAGGTGTTGGAGGCCGTTGGATTGGCAGCCGCACTGATTGAGCTGCGGCGGGAGCGGGGTTGTTTGGGCACGAGTGCCTCCAAGAACATGCACGCACGGTGCGTGCGAGTGTTTAGTCGGAGGATCTCAGTGCGAGGTGATCTGGAGAGCGTGTGCGCAGCCTGGGAGCAAGCATAGACGTCCCCAGCTCTCCTGCACGGAGATCCGGATGATCGTCTGCTCGCTTCCTTGAACCCATTAGGCGAAAGCTAGCGACTAAGTACGACGCGCCCCGACGCCTCTCTCCAGACAGGGGCTTGAATTTTGCCTGACGTCGTATCTGCCGAGCTTGTTAACCGCATTGTCCGCCGTCAGCACTCCTGAGACAGATTGAGGGTCTTCACGAACGGAGGATGGCTGGTTCATCGTAGCCCCCAGGAGCGAAGATGAAACAGTCATCCGGGCCGGTACGGAAGCCGGCGGAGGCCGTGATCAAGGACATCCGCCGCGCTACGCGTCGGCAGTTCTCGGCCGAAGAGAAGATCCGCATCGTGCTGGAAGGCCTGCGCGGCGAGGACAGCATCGCCGAGCTGTGCCGGCGCGAAGGCATCGCCAGCTCGATGTACTACGGCTGGTCCAAGGAGTTCCTGGAAGCCGGGAAGAAGCGGCTGGCCGGCGACACGGCCCGTGCCGCCACCGCCGATGAGGTCAAGGACCTGCGCCGCGAGGCGGGCGCGCTGAAGGAGGTCGTGGCCGACCTCGTCCTGGAGAACCGCCTGCTCAAAAAAAGCATGAGCGGGGCTGGGGGCGACGAGGCATGAGGTACCCGGCCCCCGAGAAGCTGGAGGTCATCCGGCTGGTCGAGCAGTCCCACCTGCCGGTGCGCGCCACCCTGGACAAGCTCGGCGTCGCCCGAGCCACGTTCTACCGTTGGTACGACACCTACCAACGCGGCGGCCCCGAGGCTCTGGTCGATCGCCCCTCGCGACCAAGCCGGGTGTGGAACCGCCTGCCCATGGAGGTTCGCGAGCAGATTGTCGCGCTCGCGCTGGAAGAGCCGGAACTCAGCCCGCGCGAGCTGGCGGTACGCTTCACCGACGAGCGGCGGTACTTCGTCTCCGAAGCCACCGTCTACCGCCTGCTCAAAGCTCAGGATCTGGTCACCAGCCCGGCCTATATCGTCGCCAACGCCGCCGATGAGTTCCGCGACAAGACCACCGCGCCCAACCAGCTGTGGCAGACGGACTTCACCTACCTGAAGGTCGTCGGCTGGGGCTGGTACTATCTCTCGACGGTGCTGGATGACTTCTCGCGCTACATCGTAGCTTGGAAGCTGTGCACGACGATGCAGGCCAGCGACGTCACCGCCACACTCGACTTGGCGCTTACGGCTGCCGGCCTCGACCCCGTGCAGGTGGCACACCGGCCACGGCTGCTCACCGACAACGGATCGAGCTACGTCGCGGCTGACTTGGCCACGTGGCTCGGCAGCCGGGGCATGACCCACATCCGGGGGGCGCCCCGCCATCCGCAGACACAGGGCAAGATCGAGCGCTGGCACTTGACGCTCAAGAACCGCATCCTGCTCGAACACGCCTACCTGCCCGGCGAGCTGGAGGCGCGGGTCGCCGCCTTCGTCGAGCACTACAACCATGTCCGGGCTCATGAGAGCCTGGGCAACCTCACCCCGTCCGACGTCTACTTCGGCCGTGGCGAGGCCATCCTGCGCGATCGAGCGCAGATCAAGCGCCAGACTCTCATGCACCGCCGCTTGCGCCATCACGCGCAGGCCGCCTAACCCTCACCCAGATGGACCAGAGCCTCCGTTCCTGAGCACCGCAAACCGTCTCAAATCATCTGACGACGCACAGTCTGCGGGTTCCAGCCCATCTCGTCGCCACAGTCGGTCAGCAGCACCTCGTCAGAGCCCTCGACACAACGAGCGAAGCGGTAGCGCGCGAGCGACGCTGGATCGCACTCTCACTGCTGTGGAAATGGATCGGCTCGCGGACCGTCTCAGACGGTTGGCAGCCTGCCTGGGCGGCGGACATGACCGTAGCGCAACGGTCGCCCAACGATGAAGGCCATGATCGACCTATACCGCTTCCCCACGGTGGTGGCGATCATTCGCACAAGAGAGTGCCGAAGCTTCGATCTGCATCAGGGCAGAAGGACGATCACCCCACGATCCTGGCCATGATGACGAGATGGCTCAGCGAGATCGAAGGGGTTCAAACGAAGCAGTCGGTGATGCAGCACGTGATCGCCATCAGGGAGTTCGCTCAGTCTCAGCCTTCAAACCGCACCGTTGAGCGCATTAGCCGCCGAATCGCAGGTGAATTTGTCAGCGGCGTTCTCATGCAGGCTGGTGCGAGTCAGAAGACCGTCAACCGGAAAATCAGTTCGCTCTCCTCGCTATGGAGGTGGCTGCGGAAGCGCGGTTTCGTAGAGGAAAATCCCTGGGAAGGACAAGGCAGCTTCGTCAGCGCTGTTAAATCTGTGCGTCCGAAACGGGCCTATGAGGCGCCGGAACTGGTCAGGCTCCTCATTGCCGACCCGAGATCGGCTGTCGGCTCGCGATACGGTCTCGTCCTATTCGACCTCATGAGATTGGGCCTGCTCACGGGCTGTAGGATCGGGGAACTCTGCCAGCTACGGGTCGATGACGTGATCGAGTCACAGCAGGCATTCCGCATCCCGCAAGGCAAGACGGAGAGTGCCCGGCGAATTATGCCGGTGCACCGTGCGGTCTGGCCGATAATCCAGCGCCGGATAGCAAGCTCCTTAGATGGCTGGATATTTTCAGGTCTCACGCCCGCGGGACCCGATGGCAAGAGAAGCTGGATCGTCGTGAAGCGGTACGCCACGTTCCGGCAAGCGGTCCTGGGACAGAGTGGGGGGGTGGACTTCCACAGCTTCAGGCGGTCCTTCGCGACCTACCTTGAGCGCGCTTCAACGCATTCGATGGCAGTCAACAGCAGCGTCATTGCTGAGCTTATGGGACACGTTAAGCCAACGCTCGCGCTGGCTGTGTGATCTGCCCCCACCGGGTGGTCCAGGCATAGAGTTAGTGCACGGTTGGCCTTTGCTCCACGGGTCGCTTGGCCGGCGGAGCCGGTGGGGTGAGCGCAGCCGGCCAAGCGGTGAAGGCGGGTAAGAAGACCTCTGGCGCGGGCGGCCGATAGCCGAGTGCGCCATGCGGGCGGACGGTGTTGTAGTGCCGCCGCCAGCTCTCGATCAGGATCTGCGCCTCCCGCAAGCTATAGAAGATCTCTCCGTCCAGCAGTTCGTCGCGTAGCCGTGCGTTGAAGCTTTCGACGAAGCCATTTTCCCAGGGCGATCCTGGCGCGATGTAGGCCGTCTTCGCGCCCACCCCCATGATCCAAGCCTGCACGCTCTTGGCCACGAACTCAGGGCCATTGTCCGAGCGAACATGCTCGGGCACGCCGCGCAGTATGAACAGGTCGGACAAGACGTCGATCACGTCGACTGCCTTGAGCTTGCGTGCGACCCGGATCGCCAAGCACTCGCGGGTGAACTCGTCAATCACGTTGAGCATGCGCACCTTCCGGCCATCGTGGGTGCGCGCTTCGACGAAGTCGTAGGACCAGACGTGGTCGCGCCGCTCAGGCCGCAGCCGCAAGCAGGAGCCGTCGTTGTCCCAGAGGCGCCCGCGCTTGGGTTGGCGGGTCGGCACCTTCAGCCCTTCACGCCGCCAAATCCGCTCGACGCGCTTGTCGTTGACGAACCAGCCGGCGGCCTTCAGCAGCGCGCAGATCTTGCGGTAACCGTAGCGGCCATACCGCTCGGCCAACGCGACGAGGTCGGCGGTGAGCGCGGCCTCATCCTCCCGGCCCCGCGGCACCTTGCGCTGCGTCGAGCGATGCTGACCGAGCGCCCGGCAGGTGCGCCGCTCGGAGACGTTCATCGTCAGCATGATGTGCTCGACACAGGCGCGTCGGCGCGCGGGGCTCAGAAGTTTCCCCGTGCCGCCTCCTGCAGGATGAGCTTGTCGAGCGTCAGGTCTGCAATCGCCTTCCTGAGCCGCTGGTTCTCCGTCTCCAGGTCCTTCATGCGCCGGACCTGATCGGTCTTCAGCCCGCCGAACTCACGACGCCAGCGGTAGTAGGTAACCTCGCTCACGCCGATCGCCCGGATTGCCTCCGCCACGCTCGTACCTTGACCGATCAGCACGTCGGCTTGGCGCAGCTTCGCGACAATCTCCTCAGGCTTGGGTCGCTTCCTCGACATCGATCCGTCCTCCTGGCTCGTAAGCCATACTAAAGGGCGGACCACTCCGCTGGGGGCGGATCAGGTGCTGACGATGGCGCGCGCCCAGTCCAGGCGATAGGGTCCACGCATGGCTGATCCTAACCCCACCGTCGGCGAACTGTTCAAGGCCAAGGTCGTCACCCATGACGATTTGAACGCGCTGGTCGACGCTGTGCTCGGCGGCCGGATGGAGGAGCGGGCGGAACTCGGCGAGGGCGACACGGTCGACGTGGCGGCCGCCGTCAAGGCAAACGCCTTCGCTACCGCTGTTCTGCGCGACAAGACGAGCACGACTGGCGCTAGGCGCACCGCCGCGCGCACCGCGATCCTGCGGGCACGGGCGCAGAAGGCGTGAGGAAGACCAACCGGTAAGCTTAAGACAACTCGGGTCCCCTATGCCATCGGCCCCGCCTTCAGCCGCCAGCCGTGATGCTCCTTCCCGTCCTCGCTGTCCTACCGCTATCTCATTCACATCGGCGTAAAGGGAGGCAGCCGGCTTGCTAGCAGACGAGAGCCACGAGAAGGATCCAAGTGAACTCCCAAATGCGCGGAGATCCCTAAGCAGCGCTCGTCAGGCGCTTTGTGTTCTCGGCAACGTGCTCGCGGTATCGCGCGACGACCGCATCCAGTGAGCCGCCCATCATTAGGCTGCCGCTAGCCTCAATTGAGGCGCTAATCTTCTCGCTGACCATCCGAGATGCCTCGGCCTGCGCCGCAGCTCCGCCCCAAGACATCTTCACGAGGCGAAGCTCGACCACCCTCTGTGCCTCGAAGGCCAGCATCGCGACGGCAAAGGGATTGTACATGGAACACTCCGTGTCGGAACGAGAAAGGGCGGTCGGAAGGACCGCCCTCAGGTTGGCATCGCTAAGAAATTTACTGCCGGGCTTGGCGGCGGCAGCCGATCTCAGCGAGCCGGAGCGACGCTGGAGAAGGTTTGGCTGGCTTCGTCGACAGCACGGGCGGATGTTTCGGTGATCGCCTTGCTGTCCTGGACCATGTGCTGCAGGCTCTCACGCATCAGATCGCTCTGGATGGTGGCGAACTCCTGAACCGTCTTGGCCTGAGTCAGCTTGGTGAGGCCGTCCAGATTGCGCTGGAATTGCTTCTGCCCAAGTTCGAACAGGCTGCGCGAGGCATCTTGGAAGGCTTGGCTCAGCACCGTGCCGCAGCGGGTGACCGCCTCGATGTTCTGCTTAGACTGCTGAGCCAGACGCTCACCTTCTTGGCCTGAGAAGCCCAGGGTCTTCGAGAAGCGATCGGCGGCCTCACGAGTGTGCTGGGAGGCTGTCTCGATGCTGTTCTGCATCACCTGCTTTGTGGTCTCGGTTGCCCGCTCGTGCAAGTCAACGATCTTGTTAGCGCCCTCACGAGCCGCATCGGAGAACTGCTTGCTCTGCTCGTTGGTCTTATCGGCAGCCTTGTTGAAATTAGCCTTTGCGGCCTCAGCGATGCGCGCGTCCTGACCGTTCTGCTTGGCTGTGCTGACGTTCTGTTCATGGGCCATGCGGGCTTCCTTTCAGTATTTATAAAAATATTTCTACAAAGCAAGCAGACGAATTAGGCCGATCGCTCTGCTGGCGAAGCAATCGGCTGCGATTGCTGCACTGCATCCAAGTCGTGCCTTTATGAACTATTTCAAGCCTCCACGAGATTTTTTTTATACAATTGAAGAGCGATGAAAATTATTGTGAATTATACTCGAATGTAACTTGCTGAGTTCATTGTAGAATTGCCTTCGGGCTGCGTTGATATCTTCGCACCCATGGCCGGACTGGTTGGCCGATGTGACGGGACTGACGACGGTGCATGTCATCCGGGCGGTGAAGACGCTACGCACGGACGGACTCGTCAGGCTGGACGATCGCCAATTGGTGATCCAGAACTGGAGGCGCCTCTATGATGCGGCCGAGTTCGATCCGACCTACCTGCCTGGAGAACTGAGATAGTCGGAAAACAAAGAGCCCCGCTGCGGCTGATTCGAGCGGGGCTGGAAGAGCCTCAGATTAGATCGATAGCCACGGACTGCACGACGTTGTCGTTGAGCGCAGGGTGATGATTGTCGATACGTACCGAGGCCCCCTTGCGCCTCGCCCACCTTATTGTCTCAGCCGTTCGGGCGGATCTTCGATCAATCCAAGCCTCATGACGTACAGGCGCGCCACGCCCATAGCGTCGTTGGGTCGGCTTCATGATTGCTCCAGTTCGTGCGGCGGAGGAGCCTCATGGGTCAACAGCTCAGCCCGAAATCGGACAGTAGCGGTATTCGGGGTCTGATTTGTGACGTGAGGCAGCCAGAGGAAGCTCCGCTGCGGCTGAGCAGAACGGGGCAAGGTGGGTATCGAGATGGAAGAGCCCGCTGGAGGGCGGGCATGAGGTAGACGGATAGCGGCGGGTCGATAGTCCGCCGCGTCATCCCGGCGCCGCACCTCTACACGAAAGTGCCCCCGTCCACCACCAATCCTCGAAGTACGGCCAGGTCCACTCAGGCGCCGCGCCGATGTCTGCAGATTGTTGGATGCCGCGGCCCCGATCTACGAGATGGAGATCTATTACAAGGAGTTGCTAACCTTGATGCGGAACAATTCGCCAAAAATTGGTCGGTACATCAAGGCTACAAAAGGGGTATATTTATCTATAATATTAAGCTAAGTCTCAATTTTATCTTTGTTGCTTTGATGCGAGTGGAATAATTCAATCTTACGCGGATAAGTTAAAAATATTGTAGTATCGCACTGGTAGCATTGATACTTCGAAACTATTGCAAACCATCTTCCTGCCCGTATATGCAAGGTGCCGCAAGATGGGCACGGGTTCTGAAGCAATTCCTCGTACAGTTCTTTAGACAAAGTCATGATGCGATCTGTACCGCTGATAGAATTAATTTGAACTCTGATATAATGTATGTTCAGGCAATATGCACGAGGTGATAACGAAATCGTGCTTTTATTAATGAATCAATTCGGTTGTAGTTCCAGCTAAAATACAATTCATTGAGCTTTGATAGGCGCTTTGGGTTAAAAACAGTCTCTGCGTCAGTTTTCGATCACTGCGGCGGCGGCCTACGCTCCACGCACGGTGCCCGCAGCACCTCCTCAGGCGTCTCACGCGCGAACGTCGCGATCGGCCTGATGGTTATCTCTGTGCTTGCATGGGGCCGATCACCCGGCGCTGTGGTCACCAGGCTGATGCGCGTGCTCGGCCCTATGTACAGGTAGGGGCGGGCGTCCTTTGCCGGTTTTCCGCTCGCGAGCAGGCCGGCCAGGGTGACGGCGACGAAGCAAGGGGTCACGGCCGCTCTCTCGTGCGACGGGTTCTCGATCGCCTTCTCGCGCTCGATCAGGCCGAGGATCGTCGCCGGGCATGGTTGGGCCATCTCGGTCATGGCCAATTCCGAGCCGAGCGCGGTCCTGAAGTGCGGCGCGATCCGCACCGCGATCCTGCTGGCGCGGGCGCAGAAGGCGTGATGGCGGCTGGGCGGTAGGCCTGGAGCAACCCACCTCCCCTATGCCGTCGGCCCCGCCATCAGCCGGCAGCCGAGATGCTCTTTCCCAAACTCGCGTTCGATCCGCTTCCCGCAGAGGCCGCCGAGTGGCGCAAGGCCTTCGGCGTCCTGCGCCCCAACTCTTCACCCTGCTGGTATTTCGGCGCCACCGCTTGGGCGAACATCCATGAGGCCTGCACGGCCTTCATCGAGCGCTTCGGCGCTAAAGCAGTGCGCCCGGGCTGAGGCGACCTGCGACGGTGTGATAAAGTGGCGAGATGCGCTCCCGGTCCTGGCTCCTTGCTCTGCTTCTCGCCACGCCAGCCCACGCTGAGCCGTTCGTCGGCCGAGCCTCGATTGTCGATGGCGACACGCTCGACGTTCGTGGAACGCGCATCCGCCTTCACGGCATCGACGCGCCGGAAAGCGCCCAGCTCTGCAAGGACGCCGCCGGCAAGGACTACCGCTGCGGACAGGTGGCTGCTCTGGCTCTCGCGGATCACATCGGCAAACGCCTCGTGACATGTGATCCGCGCGAGACCGACCGCTACGGCCGAGTCGTCGCCGTTTGCCGGGCTGACGCGGAAGACTTGAACGCCTGGATGGTCGGACAAGGCCACGCCGTTGCGTACCGGCGCTACACCGAGGACTACGTCAACACTGAACTCACCGCGAAGGCGCTCCGGCACGGCATCTGGGCGGGCACGTTCCAAGATCCATCCGAGTGGCGACGCGCGAAGCGTGCCGGCGGTGAACGCTCGAGGCCTGAGACTGTCACGCCACCGAACAAGGCGAGTGGCTGCAACATCAAGGGCAACATTTCAGCCGGCGGAGAGCGGATCTATCACTTGCCCGGCTCGCGCGACTACGAGCGCACCCGCATCAACGACCGCGCTGGCGAGCGCCTGTTCTGCTCGGAGGACGAGGCAAAGGCGGCCGGCTGGCGGGCGCCGCGGGGCTGATGAGTGGCTAGCCGAGGCGCGCAGGTGCTTGGATCGCTGCAACCAAAATCCTCGCGCAGCAGTTGCTGGAGGCTTCCTGGGTGCATGCCCTACTGTTCTCCCGTACAGGCCTGAAGCCATGGACACCCCAAGCGTCCCGCCGAAGCGTGCGACCGAGCAAGACCGTCTTGTCGGAGAGCGCATCAAGGTGCTGCGCAAGTCCAAGGGGATTTCGCAGACCGCGCTCGGTAGCTCCATCGGCGTGACGTTCCAGCAGATCCAGAAGTACGAGAACGGCGTGAACCGAGTCGGCGCCAGCCGCCTGAGCGACATCGCTCGCGTGCTCGAAGTGCGAGTCTCGTCTTTCTACGATGGCGACGAGGGCGGAGGTAGGGACCGGGCCGAGGTGTTCGGTTTTTTACGCACTCATGGCGCCATCGATCTCCTGCACGCCTTCAGCGAGATTGAGGATGATCAACTGCGCCGCGAGGTTCTGGCGATTGTGCGCACGGTTGCTCGCATCGAGCAGGTGCGGGGCAGCTAGTGCACTGCCATGCAGGCCCCCGCTAAACCATGCGACCGCGATGGAGATCTACGAGGCTGTCGGGCAGGAAGCCGTAGCGGCCAGCGCCACTTACGACGACCGCATGGCGGAGGTGCGGAAGCGGATGCTCGCTGCGGCGCGTGGGGCTAATAAGTGCAGGAGGGCACAATTACGGAAGCCATTGAACACCTGAAGAACTGGTGCACCGATCAGCACAAGCTGTTGTCCAAAAATCTCGACCTCATGGAGAGGGGATTGCTCCATACGAGCGAAGGCCGCGTCGGCGGTGGCGTCGTCGTTACAACACCCTAGCTCCCCCGACAGACCCGAGAGGCCGGGAGAAGGCATCTCGCCCTCGGCTCCCGGGACCTGCCGTCCAAATGATCTCGCCATGTCACGTGCATTGCTCCGTGGCCGGCGGAGGGCTCGCCGAGTTCGCTGAGGTGCTTTTTGACATAGGCGGTCAGGACCGGCGTCAGCTGCCTCGGTTCGATCTTGACCTCGTCGGCCATCTCGATCGCGACCCGGGCCGGCCACGCCAGCCAGGCATCTCGGAGCGCCCGGCCTTCCTCGAAGAACGCTGCCTCGGCTGCGGGTCGATCAACGAGCTTGCTGCCGCCCCGCTCGACGATCTGCTTCCGGTGGAGGCCAAGCCAGTTTTCCTTGCGCCGGACCGCAATGGCCGTCGGCAGGTTCGGGTCGTCGGGGTCGAAGGCATCTTCCTGGCCGCCGTCGCCATCGAGAGGCGCCGGGCGCGGATGCGGCTCGGGAGCGGGCTTCGGTGCCGGCTTCGGGGCTGCGTCGGCGTGAGAGGCGTTGTTACCGTCCTTGGCCCTCACCGAGCGATGGGTTACACCGCCCCGATAGGTCGTTGGTCGCTGGTCGAGGTTCCACTCGGTGGCTTCCACATCCACGCGGCCGGTGCCGTCGAGAACGAGTAAGCCCTTCTGCTTCCAAGTGGTTACGGCCTTGCGCGAGACGCCGCGGTGACGGGCGAACTCGGCTTGGCTGAGGAATTTTGGTCCGCTCGCTTCGGCCATGGGCGCTGTTACCCTGTTACCCTGTTGCCGGGCTTCACGACCTTGGCGCTAGGAAAGCTGGGGGCCCCCGACCACCCGTATAGTTTTGGGGATGCCAGGGTCCCCCGGGCTGCAGGGCAGCGATCGCGCAGTAGCAGGTTTTCACATGCCGCCCCCTGGGATGCGTTACGGTGCATCTCAGCCCGCCAAAGCTGTCCTGCAACAAGGAGGGCACACCATGCGATTTGAATGCGACCCAGACGGCGCATGGATTGTCGATCCGGCATCCCTTGCCAGTAAGCTCGGAACGACAGCGGCCAGTCTTCAGAGCCAGGAGCGTCGCGGGTTGGTCGGCAGCCGTGTCGAAATCGGAAGTGGCTCCGATGAAGGCCGTGCTCGTGTGACGGTTACGACCGAATATTCCGGCTGGCAGGGGCTTTTCGATGCAGACGGCGCTCTCATAGGCGAGCGCTTTTTCGAACCTGCAGGAACCGATGTCACCGCGTCGACCGGGTTGAGCGGCAGACATTAGGCCGCTGATAGTGCCAACCTCAGTCTCCGCCGCCCGACGATCCGCCCTCGCTGCAGGACGACCCACTGTCCAAGTAGGACGACGAGGTGGTGCAGCTATCGAAGGACGAGTGATCCGACACACGCCATAGCTCGGCGCGATTGAGGAGAGCCGGCTCAATACCATGCCCGAGGGCGAGGCCGGGTTCATCTGGCTGTCGTTCGCAGCCGACCGGGATGAGCCAGAGGCATCGAGAAGCCGCGCGCAGCGCAGGCGGTTCTCCTGCTCCTCTCGGCGCCGACACTCTTTCTCGCGACGCTTACGGCCGAAGATGCCGAACATGCTAGCCCTCCCGTGCGGTGCTACGCCCTACTTACCTTCGCGCCATGCAAATCTGCCTAGATCTCAACTAGCTTGCCCCGCCGGCCTGTGCCTGCGATCTAATGATCTCCACTAGCGTCAAAGAAAAATCAATGTCTTGGTCGGTCGAGATACTGGACGACAAGTCCGACGATATCGAGTATTACATTGCCGTCGGCGGCGAACGCGAAGCGCGAACAAACGCCAATGAACAGAAGTCGTTGGGACGGATCATCCTTGCGATAAAAAATCACGCAGGCAATCTGGTGTTGGACAGATATTACCTTCTGCCAGCTAGCCGCCGCCCTGTGAGCGAACGCGCCTACCCCCGGAAAAAGTAGAGTTAAGCTTGGTTGTGATCCCAGGGGGGAGATTGCCGAACCGAATCATAGGCCGCAGAGGCGGGTGCGGCCTGTCGGTGTCCAGTCCACCGCGGCGCTAGTGGCTGGACGACCCGCATGGCATACCGGTGCTATGACGAACGAAGTCCCGCACCCCTATTCCATCACGGTCGAGCCGCTGAAGAAACCCGAAGGCCATTTCGAATGGGCGCTGAGGAAGCACGGTAAGCTGACCGAGAGGTCCGACCGTTCGTTCCCCACCGAGGCCAAGGCGTTCGAGAACGCGTTGAGAGCGATTGAGAAAGATCAGACTGGGTTCGGGAGCCGATAGGCTTCTGAGAGCTGTATAGCGGCACAGGCCGCAAGCCCGCAGCCAGCCTCACTTCTGCGGTGAAACTGCCTCAGTCGCGGGGGGCATGTTGTTCTTCACGAGGTACTTCACACCGCGATCGAACGAGGTGTCGTTGTTGCCGCGAATGTCGACACTATAAGCTTGTTCGGGCGTGTCGGCCTTCAGATCCTTCACGTAGACGTTGATATTGAGGATCAAGTTGGAGACCTTCTGGATCTCGCCAGTGATCGCAACGTCCGCATTGAGTTTGCGAGCATAATCTTCGGCGCATCCGCCGCACTTGCGCAGGTCGGAACTCTTCTCGACCTCAGCCCTCACGGGATCCGTGGACACGATCTGATAGCGACCGCTCTCCTGTAGCTGCTGACGTAGCAGATCGGTGAGCGGGCCGAGGCGGGCTTGGTCCTCATCGGTTGGACTTTGGGCGCCGAGGTTCGCAAGCTGGAAGTCGAAAACGGCAGCTTTGGGGGGCTCGGCATGTGCAGCTTTGGACACGAGCAGTACTGCCGAGACTGCCAGAAAAAATTGATGTAGGCTCATTTATATTCCTCCTGAGACTTTTGTCTCCTGAAGGAACGCGCGAACGAGAGATAGGTCGCATCCAGGGTGCCGAGACGCAGGGCGGGAGTGGTGAGGCGGCCGAGCTCTACGAACCCTTGCCTAAGTGCGCCCGCTCGCAGTTCACACCCGCAACGGTTTGCAAATCATCCGCCATGGCATATCCGAAGCTCGGCCGTTTCCGCGGTCGCATTTTTAAGGAGTTCGGATGACTTCAGACACGCAGCTCGATCGCTCTGCCTCGCCGCTCGCCTCTGTCTCGAACTAGATCCACCCAAGCGAACCTAATCAAATGATCCATCAGCTTGCCGAGGGCGCAGATGCCCTGCCGAAGGACGGCAGCAAGCCGACTGCACCGCCGACGAATGCGTTCGAAGGATTTGGGTCCTTCGCCTGATAGGCCTCGTCACACGCCTGCTACGGTAACGCCAATAACTGCAGCAGGCTGCTTCAACCCTCGTCACCGCTCCACTTGCATGCGGGCGACCTGGCTCAAGCTGGGCTTGTCGGATGACGCAGCGGCTCATGATGCGCGGGGGATGAAAAAGCCCCGCAGCGGGTCATTCGCTCGGGGCGCATCTTTCCAACGTGAGAAGCGGCAGGGCCTATGGCGGCCTCACATCCGTTCTCGTACCCGACCCGCGCATATTCTTCGTCGATCGGTGCAGGACAGACAATAGTGACGCTCTATCCGAAGTCAATCACGCGATAGCCGTCATGCAGCTCAAATTCATATTCTCGAACTTGGGACCGATCGCAATTTCAGGAGCTTGACCGTAAGAGGATGGCTTTGAGGTGGAAAGCGACGGTTCGGCCGGTGGATGCTAAACGGCAGGATCGTGTCGCTCCCGAACCTTCGATAAGGGCTGCCGAGTTGCAAGTTCGTTGCCATACCTCACCACGGCGATGTTGGAACGCATTACCTTCAGTATTGGCTCGTTCCGGCCTCGCTCACGCAGAGCACGAATCCAATCGACTCAGTTGAGTGCACCGCGCAGGTGCCCGCCGCCTGGATGAGAAGCGTTGTCGACATGCTGCATCCAACTTTTTGTAAGCAGCAGTCTGCTAGGAAAAATCCTTTGGCCCATTGTTCCTAAAGTCGTACTGATGCTTCCGCGCATTGAGACTTTTTGCGGCCTCCATCGCCCCGGACTGCCCTGGCCCGAAACGACAGAGAAGCATGTTCACTCTGTCTCGCGAAACGTGATATTTTAAATTCAACTCTTCCAATACGTTCGCAAAATCATCCGCACTACATTCCTGGGCCTTCAATACAGCAGCAATAGCATCCGCCTTGACCATCATCATGAGCTCTCGCTTTATCTCGAATGTTGATGGAAGCCGCACTTTACGTCCGAACCGTAGTATTGTCGCCATGACTTCCGTCCCTACATTGAATACATGCCAAATTCCAGCCATATGAGCGGAAAGAAATTAGCATATATTTTATATCTCTAACAAACAACGCTTCGAGACGTCCTTCGTTCCTCAAACTTTTGCCAATGACCGCCTAGAGAAAAATACGATTATTTCTGACATTAATATTTTATGGGGGTTGAATACGAATCAATGATCATTAAATATTAAGCTGGATGAATTTCAGGCTTTATAACAAAGAGTCGATCTATGAGCATATCTGTGTTCAGGCCTCCGATCTTCGGCGGCAAGGTTGAACCGGCAAACCCGAATCAGAAGGCTTCACGCCTCGATCGGATAAAGCCGGAGGAGATAACTGAATCAGAAACAAAACAACCTGAGGTGTTCGGCTCGGCCTGGTACCATGATGCGGCTATCATGGCGGAACTCGGCCCAAATCGTAGTAAAAAACGTTAGCATTACATTTGCGGTGCTAGCGACCAAAATAACAATATGCACTTAGTATACTGCCGATAAATCCGGAAAGATGGAGTTGATCATGGCACCACCAAGATTGACAAGTCTTGAGTATTACTGGTTTGGGAAAAGTCAATCACTTGTGTCAGCGTACTCACGACATCGAAGCATGGAACTCGGACCAGCTGTCGCAGATTTTGTTCTTGCGATTAAAATAGATGCAAAAACATGCTATACTGGCCATCAATCGTTGCGGCGACTCGCCGAACGCCTAGACAACGAATCAATTGACGCTGCGTTCATGGAAGCGCTGGCGGTTCCTAATGACGGGAAGAATGTAGAAAATAATCGCCGTGTGGAAGCGATGCGTTGTCTTTCATCCCTGTTTTTCGTAACAGCCGACGAACTCCAAGCAGAAAAAGAGCGACTATAATTTGGTACAGGCTCGATCCTGCTTAACGTTCCGATAGCTTCCCTCGCTAGAAATTAGGAAATTCAATGCAATGACTAGCATTGGTAAGCGGTCTATGCCTAGATATCTTGGTACGATACGTGGACGGGGGGATCTCACGATTGGGGATGATCTGCTCAACCTCGGCATCGTCAGCTATGAGATCGATAGCTATCTCGACCGAAATACATATTCTGGAGACGGGCAGATCGAGGGCGATACCGCGCATTTGATGCGAGCTTTCGACGCCGGTGCCGCCCGAATCTTTTTGTCTAAAGGCCGATCTGTCGGGGTCGTACTCGCTGACCCAAAGGGCAGTTCAGCGGTCGAAATTGTGATTCAAGGGCGGCTGCCGCTCTGATTATCGCAAATATCGGCCCTATTAAAGCGTTTACTATGCTGCAAATGTCTGTGTGAGCGACTAATTTGCTCGCCGCGTGTTTTCTATGAGTATTTCTGGCGGCCATCTGTAGCTATCACGTGCAATTGCTCTCACCAGAGTTCGGGGTTGATCTGTCGTAAGCTGGGCCATCGCCGCCCGCTCCACACGCCGATGACATAAGTGTGCGATTTGCGCGTTACATCAAGCATTCCACATTGCTGCGGTGGCGATCGAAGCCTGACCGGACGTAACGCCATAAGCGCGGCAATGGGCTAGGCGGCATCGGGCGGTGAACGCCTTTGTTGAGCAATTTGAGGAGGCGTTCGTGCACAGAAATGAGGGCTCTGACACGGAGGTCGCCACTGATGCTCTGCTGCGGAGCATGGTTGAGAGCGAGCGCGTTGGCCTAACCTTCAGTGCCGTGCGCGACGGAGGAGTACTCACTACATGGCAGGTACCCGGAAGGGCACAGCTTGGGCCGGATCTCGGCCGTGTTGGCGCAGACCTAACTGGAGATTCCTACTGGCGGGAACTCCTCCGGCTCGGCGAGCGTATTCACGCTGTTGGCGGCCTTGATGCCTTAGATGAAGCCAACATGTACATTGTGCATATGGATCCCCAGCATTCAGACTGGCGCGCTATGGTGCTGGAGAGCGTATGGTTTAATATTGGTCGCGAATATTAGTAATATAACTGCCAGCAATCCGCACCCGTTGTCTCGTCCTCAGGTCGTTGTTTTCCTCGCGAGGTGCCTGATCTAAATTCTGGATGGGATCTCAAGCGGCCCTCGTAGGGAGAACGGTATGTAGACTTAATTTGAAATGGTGTATCACGCCACCCTCTGTATGTCCTCGATCGGCAGCCGATAGTCGAATAGCGAGCCCATCACTTCCAGAGGGATGACGCCAACGGCGCCGCCCGCTGCAGTGCCGACGAACTTTCCGATGAAGCCGCTGAGCAGGCCCGAGCTAGCCGGCACCTCCTCACCCACCTGCACGCCGGCGAGCGGCGTGAGGTTCGTGCGCCCTGGCCGAACGTGAGCGCTCGATTGACGAGCGAGTGCGTCGGAAAGCATGGAAGATGGAGCCTCGGGCAACGGCAGTGGCACGTCGCCGCGAACGAGGCCTCAGCTCACCGCCTCCCCTGCGGTGACCCGCGAAGGTCCACTTTTACTTTGATAGTGGCTTAATACTCAGACTGATCTGCCCCCACCGGGTGGTCCAGGCATAGAGTTAGTGCACGGTTGGCCTTTGCTCCACGGGTCGCTTGGCCGGCGGAGCCGGTGGGGTGAGCGCAGCCGGCCAAGCGGTGAACGCGGGTAAGAAGACCTCTGGCGCGGGCGGCCGATAGCCGAGTGCGCCATGCGGGCGGACGGTGTTGTAGTGCCGCCGCCAGCTCTCGATCAGGATCTGCGCCTCCCGCAAGCTATAGAAGATCTCTCCGTCCAGCAGTTCGTCGCGTAGCCGTGCGTTGAAGCTTTCGACGAAGCCATTTTCCCAGGGCGATCCTGGCGCGATGTAGGCCGTCTTCGCGCCCACCCCCATGATCCAAGCCTGCACGCTCTTGGCCACGAACTCAGGGCCATTGTCCGAGCGAACATGCTCGGGCACGCCGCGCAGTATGAACAGGTCGGACAAGACGTCGATCACGTCGACTGCCTTGAGCTTGCGTGCGACCCGGATCGCCAAGCACTCGCGGGTGAACTCGTCAATCACGTTGAGCATGCGCACCTTCCGGCCATCGTGGGTGCGCGCTTCGACGAAGTCGTAGGACCAGACGTGGTCGCGCCGCTCAGGCCGCAGCCGCAAGCAGGAGCCGTCGTTGTCCCAGAGGCGCCCGCGCTTGGGTTGGCGGGTCGGCACCTTCAGCCCTTCACGCCGCCAAATCCGCTCGACGCGCTTGTCGTTGACGAACCAGCCGGCGGCCTTCAGCAGCGCGCAGATCTTGCGGTAACCGTAGCGGCCATACCGCTCGGCCAACGCGACGAGGTCGGCGGTGAGCGCGGCCTCATCCTCCCGGCCCCGCGGCACCTTGCGCTGCGTCGAGCGATGCTGACCGAGCGCCCGGCAGGTGCGCCGCTCGGAGACGTTCATCGTCAGCATGATGTGCTCGACACAGGCGCGTCGGCGCGCGGGGCTCAGAAGTTTCCCCGTGCCGCCTCCTGCAGGATGAGCTTGTCGAGCGTCAGGTCTGCAATCGCCTTCCTGAGCCGCTGGTTCTCCGTCTCCAGGTCCTTCATGCGCCGGACCTGATCGGTCTTCAGCCCGCCGAACTCACGACGCCAGCGGTAGTAGGTAACCTCGCTCACGCCGATCGCCCGGATTGCCTCCGCCACGCTCGTACCTTGACCGATCAGCACGTCGGCTTGGCGCAGCTTCGCGACAATCTCCTCAGGCTTGGGTCGCTTCCTCGACATCGATCCGTCCTCCTGGCTCGAAAGCCATACTAAAGGGCGGACCACTCCGCTGGGGGCGGATCAGGTGTCGATCCTGGTGGACGGGGCTCTCTGGGGTTTGGTCTCCTGCCATAATTGCGAGCCCAGGCGCGTGCCGCTGCAGGCGCGCAACGCCTGCGACTTTCTCACCCAGATCTTCGCCTTGCAACTCTCCGCCAAGGTGCGCGGCGAGCAGGCTGAGCAGCGCCTGGCGCTCGGGGCCGTGCAAGCGCGCCTCCTCGCCTTCATGGCCGAGGAGGACAGCTTCGTCGACGGCTTGCTGAAACACCCCGACGACGTCCTCTCGCTGGTGAACGCATCGGGCGCGGCGGTCGTCACCGCCGACCGCTGCCGGCTCCTAGGCGCGACGCCAGAGGAGCGCGAGGTGCGCGCCCTGTACGACTGGCGGTCCTCGCGCGGGGACACCGACGAAGTCTTCGCGACGGAGGCTCTCCCCGAAGCTTTCCCGCAGGCGGGGACCTTCGCAGAACGGGCGAGCGGGCTCCTCGCGATCTCAGTCTCGAAGCGGTACGCCAGCTACATCCTCTGGTTTAGACCCGAGGTGGTGCGCACGGTGAAATGGGGTGGCAACCCGGTGAAGGCGGCGCAGCCCGACCCCGAGGGCGGACCCGACCGGCTGCACCCACGCAAGTCATTCGAGACCTGGAAGGAGACGCTGAAGAGCCGTTCTCTGCCATGGTCGCTTCCGGAGATCGAGGCAGCCAAGGACCTGCGCGCATCAGTGCTCGGCATCGTGCTGCGCCGGGCCGAGGAGCTCGCGGCAATGAGTGAGGAACTGCAGCGCACGAATAAGGAGCTTGAGGCTTTCTCGTACTCGGTGAGCCACGACCTGCGCGCGCCGTTTCGGCACATCGTAGGCTACGCGAACCTGCTCAAGACCCGCGAGGGCGTCAATCTCTCGGAGAAGGGCCACCACTACGTCGGGACCATCATCGAAGCGGCGTTCTCGGCCGGGACGCTGGTCGACAACCTCCTCAGCTTCTCGCAGATGGGGCGGCACTCGCTCCGGAAGGTCGCGGGCGACATGAACGCCCTGGTCGAGGAGGTCCGGCGCAAGGTGCTACGCGACGTGCCGGACGACCGTGCCGTCCGCTGGGAAGTGGGCCAACTTGGACGCGCCTACGCCGACCCGGCGATGCTGCGGCTCGTAATCGAGAACCTGCTATCGAATGCGGTAAAGTACAGCCGCGGCAGGCCAGAGGCGGTCATCGAAGTTGGCCGGATGCCGACGCAGGACGGCGAGGCGGTGTTCTTCGTTCGTGACAACGGCGTCGGCTTCGACATGGCCTACGTCGACAAGCTGTTCGGCGTCTTCCAGCGCCTGCACCGGGTCGAGGAGTTCGAGGGCACCGGCATCGGCCTCGCCAACGTACGCCGCATCGTCGAACGCCACGGTGGCCGGACTTGGGCAGAGGGCGATCTAGGTAAGGGCGCAACCTTTTACTTCACGCTACCCATCCGAGAGGAGGCGCACTGAAATGGCGGGACTGAAGCCGATACTCCTCGTCGAGGACAACCCGAACGACATCGAGCTCACGCTCGCCGCGTTCGAATCGTGCCAGTTGGCCAACGAGATTATCATCTGTCGCGATGGTGCCGAGGCGCTCGATTTCATCTACCGACGCGGCCCGCATGCGGGTCGGCAAGTCCAAGACCCGGCCGTCGTGCTGCTGGACCTGAAGCTGCCCAAAGTCGACGGGCTGGAGGTCCTCGCCCAGATCAAGGGTGACCCGGTCACTCGGGCTGTCCCGGTGGTGATGCTGACCTCCTCGCGCGAGGAGACCGACGTGGTCCGCTCATACAACCTGGGGGTGAACGCCTTCGTGGTGAAGCCGGTGGCGTTCGACGAGTTCTTTGCGGCCATCAAGGAGCTTGGGGTATTCTGGGCTCTCTTGAACGAGCCGCCGCCGCACACAGGAGGTTGGCCATCGAACACGTGATCGACGGGGCCCTCGCACCACTCCGCATCCTCCACCTGGAGGACAGCGACCTGGACGCGGAGCTCATTGAGGCTGAGTTGGAGAACCTGGAGCACCCGGTCGTGATCGAACGGGTGATGACCCGCGACGCGTTCGCGGCAGCAGCGGTCGCCGACCGGTACGATCTCATCCTCGCCGACTACGTGCTGCCGACCTTCGACGGGGTCAGCGCGCTCGGCATCGCCCGGGCGCAGTGCCCGGACATCCCGTTCGTCTTCTGCTCGGGCACGCTGGGTGAGGACTTGGCCGTCGAGGCTCTGAAGAACGGCGCCACGGACTACATCACCAAGCAGCGGCTCGACCGGATGACGCGGACGGTGGTTCGGGCACTCGCCGAGGCGCGCGCGAGGGCCGACAAGCGCGCGGCCGAGGCCGCCCTGCAGGCGCTTAACCAGACCCTCGAGGCGCGCATCGCCGAGCGCACCCGCGAGCTTGCGGAGGCGAACGCTGCTCTGCAGGCCCAGATTGTCGAGCGCGAGCGGGCCGAGGAGGCTCTGCGGCTCGCCCAACGCCTGGAAGCGGTGGGTCAGTTGACCAGTGGCGTGGCGCACGACTTCAACAACCTGCTGACTGTCATCGCCGGCAACATCGAGTTCCTGGAACGGGCAGTCTTGGACGAGCGCTCGAAGCGGCGCCTCGCCATGATGCGTGGGGCGGCCGCCCGTGGCGCGAGCCTGACGGCTCAGCTCTTGGCTTTCTCGCGACGCCAACGCCTTGATCCGTCGCCGGTGAGCCTTAACACAACGGTCGCGTCTATGCGCGACCTGCTGCAGAGCTCCATCGGCGGAGCCGTGCGTATCGAGACGATGCTCCAGCCCGACCTGTGGCCGGCGCGAGTGGATGCGACGCAGATCGAACTCGTCATCCTCAACCTCGCCATCAACGCACGGGACGCGATGGCGGTGGGCGGGCGGCTGATCATCGAGACTGCCAACGTCGCCGTCGCGGCGCCGCCGACCCGGCCGGAGCGGCCGAGCCCCGGCGAGTACGTCATGATCTCGGTGAGCGACACCGGCACCGGCATGCCCCCGGAGGTGCTGGCGCGGGTGTTCGAGCCGTTCTTCACGACGAAGGAGGTCGGCAAAGGTTCGGGGCTTGGGCTCGCCCAGGTCTACGGTTTCGTCAAGCAATCGGGCGGCGGCATTCGCATCGATACGGTCCCCGGCGAGGGCACCTCGATCAAGGTCTACCTACCGCGCGACGAGACCGAGGCTGACGGTGACGACGTCAAGCCGGAGCCAGTTGACTGCGCCGTGAGGCATCCGCCCGGGAGTACGCCCGTACTCCTCGTGGTCGACGACGACGCGGAGGTTCGCGAGGTCACCGCGACGCGGCTCGTCGAGACCGGCTACGACGTGCGGGAGGCGGGCTCCGGCCTGCAGGCCCTGGCCTTTCTCGAAGCCGATCCGTGCATCGACCTGATCGTCATCGACTTCGCGATGCCCGGCATGAACGGCGCCGAGGCAGCCACGGAGATCCGCAGGCGCTGGCCGGCGCTTCCGGTCCTGTTCGTCACCGGCTTTGCCGACACCGGGGCCCTGGCGCAGGCTGGTGTGGTCGGGGCCGACGGCATCGTGCAGAAGCCATTCCGAGATGGGGAACTCGAACGCAAGGTCGCCAGGATGCTGTCGGCGCGTCAGGCGCCCGGCCTGCGGTTGGTCGCCGACCGCGGCCGTCGGTCCTGACCGGCACCGACTGTCGGAAGTTGCGCAGGTCCTCGCACTCGGAGTCGAAGTGCTGCTGGCGAGCGGGGCATTGGTCGAGCTGTTCCCCAACAGGTCGGGCGAGACCTTCCCAGTCTACGCAGTGCGGCCGGCGCGACGCCTTCGCCTAAGTTCGAGGCCTCTCTCGACGTCTGCGAGGCGATCGCCCGGCCCTACGCGTGCTGAAGCGCCTCGGCATACCGCATATCCCGGAAGCAGCCATAATGAGGGTCCGAGAAGGATCGGAAGTGCGTTTCATAGCAACGTCCGCTATTTCGGTTTCCTATCCAAAAAACAGACGAGCCACAATCGGCCAAGAGCTGCCTAACGTGGCTCATTGGGCTGCCTAGGAGCGGACGCTCCCAGCTCCCGTAGAGGGTCGAGAGCGGCGGTTCAGCGCCTGCCAACCCAATGTCGGCTCGTGGCGCACAGCCGAACCGACGGTGCGCGAACTGCTGACCCCGAGCGGACATTCGAAGCGCTGCCGCTGAAGGTCTGGATGGGGTCGAAAGCGGTGGTTGAGCGCCTATCGGCCCAAGGTCGGCTCATGGCGCGAAGCGGAGACAGTGAGCCTCCGGCAACGCTACCCAAAGTGGTTCCGTGATCGACGGCGCGGGCGCCCTGTAACAGGGTCGCGCCGGGAAAATCCAGCGCACGCGGACACGACGACCACTCCAGGAACAGCACGAGGCTGTCGACCTGATCGTCATACCGGCCGTTCGGGAATGCCAATAGCTCACGCCGGAACGCCTCTAGCCACGGTGCCTCGCGCGGCAGCTTGTAGCGGCCACTCTCAAGCCGCGGGGTCTGAGCCTCGAGCCGCGTGCGCTTGTCCAGTCTGACGGGCCAATCCACAAAGAGCCGTGCGCGGTTGCGCTCCTCCTGCCTCAGTTGCTGCAGAAGCGAGATGCCCGAGCCGGCATGCTCCACAACCACGACATCAGCCTTCCAGCGGGCGGCAAGCCCCTGAACCCGCCGCTTCAGGTCCGGGAAGTCCAGCCGCTGCCGCTCCAAGTCGAGCAGGTGCCAACAGCCATCGTGGAAGCCAAAGGTCAGGCCGACCGAAAAATCGCTTGTTGGCTCCGCCGTCAGCGCCGTATCCCAGCTCTGAACCACGCACTGGTAGGACTCCCGCGGCAGCGGTGTGTCGTAGCTGCCGAACCACTCCCAGCGGATCCGGTTGCCGCCAGGAGGCGTCGGATCCTGCTGGTACTGCGCGGAGAAGGCAGCGCCGCCCATGCTGACACGCAGCTCTTCCAGAACCTGCCGTGGCTCGCGCTCCGGGCACAGCACCGCATCCTTGCTGCGGTGATGAACCTCGCCGAAGCCAATCGGCACCACTTCCTCTTGGAGGGCGATGGCCGGCAGGTTGAGGTGCTCGAACTGGCCGGAGTTGATCAGGTAGCCGGCAAGGTCGTCCTCGTGCAGCCGCTGCTGGATAGCCACGATGCGCCCGCTCGCCTTGTCGTTCAGGCGCGAGAGCAGCGTCTGCTCGTAGTAGGCCCTCACCTCCTCACGCTTGGCCGGTGACGAGGCGTCGCTTGCCTTCATCAGGTCGTCAATGATGATGAGGTCGGCGCCAAAGCCTGTGCCAGCACCGCCGAGTGAGAGCGCCTTGCGGCCGCCCTTGGCGGTGGTGATCTGCTCATCCTCGCGGTTGCCGCCCACCGCCAGCCTCGTGCGGGGGAACAGCGCTCTGTACCAGTCCTGTCCCAGCAGCAGTCGGAAGTCACGGGCGTGCTTGGCAGCCAGTTCGCCCCCGTAGCTCGCGACCATGATCTTGAAGCTGGGATCTCGGCCGAGCAGCCAAGCTGGGAAGGCGACGGCGGTGCAGATCGACTTGAGGTGACGAGGCGGCACGGTGATGAGCAGGCGCCGGCACTCGCCGCGAGCGACACGCTCGAGCGCGTGCGTCATCGCGCGCACGTGCCAAGCGGGAATGAAGCTATCGCCGGGATGCAGGCCGGCGAACGCCTTCCAGGTGAAGAAGTAAAGGTACTCGCGCAGGAGGGCGTCAAGCAGTTGGGTATCGTGGTACACGGCGCCTCTCCTCAGTGGCAGGTGGGTGAAGGCGGTGACGCACCGAGCCCCTGCCGCTGCGGGCCGGACTCATCCGAGGCATCCGCGTCATCATCATCATCGGCGCGCGCGTTCAGTGCAGCGGTCGGATCGATCTGGGCTCCAGCCCGGATCATCGCGGCAAAGCTTGCGATGATCTGTCGGTCCGTCGTGTCGATCGGGTGCGCCGAGGCCGGCATCAGATTGGAGGACAAGGCAGCCTCAGCTGCGGCGGTGCCGCTCATCTCGCGCAACAGAAGTCGCGTCGCGCCAAGCTGGCCGCGGCAGGAGGCGTCGACCAGCTGCCGGCTCATGACCTCACGCTTGGTGAGGCGCTTCTCGCGCCCACCTTCCCGCACGACGACGATGCGGTCGAGCTCACGTTCGACCGCATCGTTGAGGTTCTTCGGCTTCCTGGGCCGGCCCTTCGGGTTGCCGCACTGGCCCGGCTTGAATCGGCTCGCATGCGGAGGCCGACCGTAGCCAACCTCGTAACCCGCCGATCCAGGCTCGTCGGCGCTGAGAGGCGCTCTCGGTCGCTGCCGCCTAGACATGGCTCTACTCCCCCATCGCCATGCTGAGCTGCGTCTTTGCGGAAGGCTGGCTTGCCGCGGTGCTGACGGCAGCTAAGCGACCCTCGTCTTGGTCAAGGCTGGCCGCCCGCTCGGCGAAGGAAACCCCGGTGATCGCGTGCACCGCCGCTCGTCCTGTCAGCGACTGCCACCGTCGCACCGCGACATCGACGTAGAGCGGGTCGAGTTCAATGCCGTAGCCAATCCGCCCCGCCCTCTCGGCCGCGATCAGCGTCGTGCCCGAACCGCAGAATGCGTCGAGCACGCGCTCACCGCGACGGGTGCAGTCCTTGATCGCGTCGATGACCAGAGCCACTGGCTTGACTGTCGGATGCGAGGACAGCTCCTGCATGCGGTGGCGGCCGAAGGTGTTCACACCGGCATAGTCCCAGACGTTGGTGCGGTAGCGGCCGTGCCGACCAAGCTCGACCGTGTTAAGGTGCGCCGCGCCGGGCTTGCGCAGCACGAAGATGAGCTCGTGCTTGGAGCGGTAGAACGAGCCCATGCCGGCGTTGGTCTTGTTCCAGACGCAGATGTTGATCTGCTCCAGGCCTGTTTGCCGTGCGGCCGTGCTCAGCTCGAACACATGCCGATGATCCATGGCCAGATACATCAGGCCGCCTGGCACCAGCCGATCGCGCAGATGTGCCATGGCCTGATCGAGGAAGGCGACAAACTCGGCCTCGCTCATCTCGCCTGAGGCCATCGCGAACTCACGATGCTGCACCTTGCCCGAACCGCAGACGTGTCCGTAGACAGGAACGTTGTAGGGTGGATCGGAGAACACCATCCGCACGCTCTCGCCTTGCAACAGCGTGGCGTAGCTGTCCGCCTCCAGAGCCGAGCCGCAGAGCAGACGATGCGGACCCAACTGCCAGAGGTCGCCCGCCTGCGTGACGGCGGGACCGGCCGCCAGCGGCGGACAGGCATCGGCAGGGTCGGTGGCTGCCTTGGCGGTGGGCGGATCGAGGATGAGGTCGATCTCGGCGGTCTCGAAGCCGGTCAGCTCGAGTTCGAAGTCGAGGTCGATCCCGGTGAGTTCGGACAGCTCCATGGCGAGCGCCTCTCGGTTCCAGCCGGCATTCTCAGCCAGCCGGTTGTCGGCGAGACGGAAGGCGCGCAGGCGCTCAGGGGAGAGGTGCCCGGCTCGGATGACGGGCAGACGAGGCAGGCCGAGATGTTTGGCGGCCAGCCAGCGGCCATGGCCTGCTACGATGGTGTTGTCGGCGGCGGCGATGAGGGGCACGAGGAAGCCGAACGCGCGCAGACTGGCTGCGATCTGCGCGACCTGCTTGTCGGAGTGCTGTCGCAAGTCGCGCGCGTAGGCGGTCAGGCTGTCACTGGGAACGAGCTCGATCGTCTCGGCGAGGAAGGTGTTGGGGACCGTCGGATTGGCAGCCGCACGGACAGAGGTGCGGCGGGAGCGGGTTGTTTAGGCACGAGTGCCTCCAAGAACATGCACGCACAGTGCGTGCGCGTGTTTGATCGGAGGATCTCAGTGCGAGGTGATCTGGAGAGCGCGCGCGCAGCTTAGGAGCAAGCATGGACGTCCCCAGCTCTCCTGCACGGAGATCCGGATGGATCGTCTGCTCACTTCCTTCAACCCATTAGGCGGAAGCTGGCGACTAAGTACGACGCACCCCGACGCCTCTCTCCAGACAGGGGCTTGAATTTTGCCTGACGTCGTACCTGCCGAGCTTGTTAGCTGCACCCGAGTTCACAGTCAAGAACGAAAGGCGAACACGGTGGTGTGCGGCTTCCCTGTTGCGTCGCCGAACGTTCCCTGTTTCTGCGCGCAGGGAATTTGCGGGCAAGTAGTTGTGGCAACGAGCGAACAAGCGCCCTTGAGGAAGCCTCAGCCCTGCTTTGAAGGCCGACTTCCCTGTTTCAGCAGAGAGAACAGGGAAAGCACGCGTCTGCGGCAAACAGAGACGGGTTCGCAGCCGACTGCCAGCACCGCCAGAAATTCCAAAAAACCACGAAAGCTGCTTTGGTCTCTTGGAGCGGTGCGTTGCCTGCCCGTGCGACCGCTCCACCAGCTTCTCCAATCGGCTGGATGCCATCGTCCGTCGGTGGAAATTCGCTGACGTTCCGGACCGCGGTCACGTCTTCTGAGACCAAAGCGTAGGGAGCGTCCACCGCTTCCGCGTTCCCTCACGAGCTGTTCGCGGATGGCGCGGTGTTGAGGTCCGCGCCGTCATCCCCGCGCACCGGCCTCAGATACGGCGCGACCAGCGCCCTTCAGCGTAGGACAGCCGACCGGTGCACAACGGCCTCTCGGTCCACGTCGGTTGGGGAACGACGACCCGACTTGCGCGTCTCATCTTGGAACACCCAGTGAGGACGCGACAATGTCCGTTTTCCAAATTCGCCAGGGCGGAACGGGCGCGATCCTCTGGACCGGCGCGGCTGCCAACGAAATCCAGGCCATGGATGCGATGGCCCATGACGCGGGCTACTACGACCACTCCGATCTTCCAGAGAACATGCGCCGGGGTCTGAAGGTCGAAGCGCTGTCGTTCGGCGCCGCCCGAGGACAGGCATCGGCCGGCAGAACGCAGGGCGGCCGAACCGGGCAGGTCGTGATGGGCACCGCGATCAACGATCGCAACCTCGGCCGGGCAGCAAGCTAGCCCCCGTCGCCTATCGAAGGGACGGACCGCCTACTGGGAGGCCGTCCCTGTCATGCGCGGCATCGGCATTTGCCGCGTGAATCCGCGCGAAGCCGCCCGTTCGGCGGCCTCCAGCTTCTGCCGGCACTCGACCGCGTCCTGCAGCGCGTCCGAGAGCGCCTGTCGAAGGGCGGCCACGGCATTGCCGCTCAACGTTTCGAGATACTGCTCGACGAGTACGTCCACTTCATCCGCTCGCGCTGCGGCCACCGCGCACACCATGCTCGACCTCTCACTCTGACGAGGGGCGGCGTTTGTTGCAGCAGTGTGGCCCTGTCGAGGTCCCACCCGCATCTCGGCCCGTTGCGGATCCCGGATAGCGTCGAATGAAGTCGACCTGACCCAGCTCGAACAACCTCGACGCCTGCCGAGACGCTGGCAGCGTCGGACGGATCAAGCGACACCCTGCAGCGAGGCAGTACCAAGACACACGCTGCCGTGGCGTTGCGACAGGCTCTGCTAACCCAACAGTCTAGAGGTCGTCGGGCAGAGATAACGTATGGCCTTCCGGCGACATACGTTTCTAAGTTTCCAACAAGGATGCCCGAACCCTGAGTTGCAGGCATCGCGCGCAACTCACAGAAATCTTGGGGCCCCACTTCTCCGTTAATGGGCAGATCGTCCTTCCGTTATAAAAATTTAAGTCTTGGCACGGCACTGCTTTGCGCTGAAAACTGCAACTTGGTCTGCCGAATTATGATCGCTGCGTCCCGTCTTGGGGTCCGTCTGCCCGCAATGACCATTGGTCTCGCGCTTCTCAGCGCTGCGGCAATGGGGGGTTTGAGCTGGTCATCGGCCAAGTCAGGCCTCATCGAAGCGGCTGGGGCTCGGCTCGAGCTTGCTGCGGCCGCCCGACGCGACGGTATCGAGCTTGTGGCAGACAGAATGCAGGCTGATTTTCTGGCTGCCGCCGGTCACCCGCAGATTGTCTCGAACTTCCCCGATCTCGTCGAGACCCTCGACCCGTCGAAGCCCGATTTTGCCGGCATCGTCGAGGCTTTCCAGAGCCCCCCGACGGTCGAAGCGCGCGTTGCTTTGGACAGCACGCCCGCGACCGCGATGTACGGTCGACGCCACGTCAAGGTGCAGGAAGTGGCCCGCCGGATCGTCGCCGAGCCGGGATATGCCGATCTGATCTTTCTCGATGAAAGCGGACGCGTTGTTTACACGACGACCAAAGGCAACGACTTCGCCAAGTCGCTCGACGATCCGAGCCTTAAGGAAACCGGGCTCGCGCGCCTCGTCGAGCGCCTGAAGAGCCAGGATCCGGGGGCGACGGCGTTCGAGGATTTCGCATCCTATCCGGTCGGCGGACCCTCGGCCTTCATCGGCCGGGCCATGACCAAGCGAGCCAATGTCGCCATGGGCACCGCCCAGGCGGTGGAGCGGATCGGCTTCGTCGTCCTTCGCGTGACCCCTGCTCTGTTCGACCGGACGCTCGCCAAAAGGGCCGGTCTGGGCGAGACCGGGCAAATCCTGGCAGCGGGCGCGGATGGCCGTCTCCGCTCGAATCCTCCCCTCAACCCGGCCGTGAAGGCCGGAGCGCCGATCTCGGACCTCGGCTTCTCCGCATCGCAACTCTCCGGCGGAAGCTTCGCCTATCCGGCGGCGGACGGACGCCACATGGCGGCGAGCGCCACGGTTTCGGTGCTGGGTGCGCCGTGGACGGTGGTGGCGGAGCAGACGGAGGCGGAAGCGGTCGGTGCGGTGCAGACCCTTTCGCGCACGCTCGCCCTCACCGCGCTCGTCGTGCTCCTGGGAACGGCCATCCTCGGGCTGCTCCTTGCCCGCTCGATCGTACGGCCGCTCAGCGCGCTCACCCGAGCCCTGACCGCGCTCGCCGCTCGCGAGACGCTGGCTGAGGTGCCGGGCAGCCGACGCCGGGACGAGATTGGCGACATCGCCCGCGCTGTGGTGACGATCCGCGACATGTCTCTGGAAGAGGCCGCTCAGCAGCTTCAGACGACGGAAGCCGCACGGCTGCGCGAAGAGCAGGCGCGCCGCACCCTTCTGCGCGACCTCGCCGACCGCTTCGAGGACTCCGTGGGTGGCATCGTCGCCGGTGTGGCACACGCCGTCGCGGGTCTGCAGGGCTCGGCCGCGACGATGCAAAACGCGGTGTCGGGGACCGCGCAACGCTCGACCAGCGTCGCCGGCGCCGCCCAGCAGACGGCCAGCAACGTCAATGCCGTGGCGGCGGCGGCCGAAGAACTCGGCGCGACCGTCCAGGAGATCGGCCGGCAAGTGGAGCAGGCCACCGGCATGTCCGCCGCGGCCGTGCAGGCGGCTTCCCGCACCGAGGAGACGATGGCCGCGCTCGCCCAGGCCGCGACCCGCATCGGGGACGTGGTCGGTTTGGTTTCGACCATCGCCAGCCAGACCAACCTTCTGGCGCTCAACGCCACGATCGAGGCGGCCCGTGCGGGCGAAGCCGGACGCGGATTCGCGGTCGTGGCGGCCGAGGTGAAGGAACTCGCCAGCCAGACGGCGCGGGCCACCGACGAGATCGGCCAGCAGATCACCGCAATCCAGGGCGCAACCGAGGGTGCTTCGCAGGCGATCCAAGACATCGCACAGCAGATTCAGGCGATGCGCAGCGTGACGACGAACATCGCGACCGCGATCGAGGAGCAGGGTGCGACGACCCAGGAGATCGTGCGCAGCATGTCTCAGGCCTCGACGGGAACCGTCGAGGTGACGACCAACATCGCCGAGGTCGCACAAGAGGCTGAAGGCGCCGGTCAGGCCGCTCGCGCGGTCGCAACCGCCGCCGACGGCCTTGCGGACCAGTCAGCCGTCCTGCGATCCGAAGTCGAGAAGTTCCTGGCCAACGTGCGGGCCGCATAAGGCGACAAACGAACGCGTCCAGGGGTGGCAAAGGGCAACGGGCATCAGCCTCGGGCGGAGCGCATCGCCACAGACTTCGACGAGCGGTCGCTGTAGGAGCGGGTGAAACGATCCGGCCCAGGCATGAGAACGCTCCAGCCCACGCTCTTCGACGAGGTCTCCGCCCATCTGCCGCTCTTTGACGGCCTGTCAGAGGAAGCCGCCGAACGCCTCGCGGCCGGCGGCTACGGGCGCGGGTTGCTGACGGCCACGCTCCGGGCCCGGCTGCGCAAGGCCGGTTTCGCCGACATGGCCGCGCTGGCGCTCGCGTCGCCGGTCGAGCTGATGGCGGTGCGCAAGATCGGCCCGGTGCGGGTCACCGCAATCCGGGCCTATCTGCTCCAAGAACTCGCGCGGCTGGTCCCTGGCGCGAGAGCCGACCACGACAGCAGCGCAACCGACCGGCGGCGGCTGGAGCGGCTGCGCGCCATGCCGGGCGAACGTTTCGGCTGGGCCGGCGAGACCTGCGCCGATCTGGCCGTGAAGCGGTGCGCCGATATCAGGGCTGAACTCGATATCCCCGCGGCCGACCTCGAACGGATCGCCGCGGCACTCACCCGAGCGCTGTTGCCGGAACGGCCGCGGGTGCCCTCCGTTGCGGCTGCGCCCGAGGGTGACGCGACGCCGGAGACAACGCGTGCGCGCGAGCGTGCCGAGTTGCTGCGGGAGCAAGACCGCCTATGGGACGCGGCCGCTCCTGACGCCGACATTCGGCCGGGGCGCGTGGTCCGGTAGGGTGGTGCCGCTGACCGCGTCGCAGCGGGCGTTGTTCGCCGTGCACAATACGGCTCGTGGGCGCAATGGACCGCCTAGTCGGCGTCGCCATGATTCAGAGGGATGCGAGCGCCGTGCGTTGAGCGCGGGGCAGAGCCGCCGGACTGAACGCCGCTGACTGCCCGTCTACCTCATGCCCGCCTCCAGCGGGTTTCGTAAATCCCACCTTGCTCCGCCCGGCCCAGCCGCGGCGGGCCTTTTTCGTGTGTGCGTCCTGGTGGCGAGGCTTCACGACGCGGGCGATGTGTGCGTGCTGCGCTCATGGGCATCACTGTCTCCGACAACACGGAGACAGCCCGCCGCCTCAAGACAACGATCAGCCCTGTGATACGCCTGGCAGTCTCGGGAAATACGGGCTGTTGCTGCGGTTCAGAGCAGGAGCGGTCGGGTTCCCCTGTGAGCCGGCCGGCGCCTTCCGGGGCGAGAAGTACGGGTCGTAATCGCTCCAGGACGCAGACTTCGCAGCGTCGGATTTGCGGGCGACCGGCTTCGGAGCGGTTCTCGTCATGAAGGCTTGTCCATCGGTGTGAACAGGCCTTTTAGGCGAAAAGGGTTAACTGCACTGTTACCAAAAGGGCACGGGCGCGCCGGTTGAGATCGACCGATCAAAGCAAGTCATCGGCACGAGCACCGCAACAATGTCAGCTGTTCACAGCAGCCGAACAACGCTCATAAGACGCGATGAATGCCTCCGCCTCGTATCGACGCAGGCCCGTGACGACGAGCCCCGCGGTCGAAACCGTCCAGAGGCCATCTGAATTCTGCGAAAGGAC